>NZ_JBTGVF010000049.1:0-838 GCF_054343435.1 Mycoplasma sp. 5370 | reverse complement strand
TATTATTTTGATTTTTATAAACAAATTTATCATTTAAAGAAAAGAATTTATTTTTAGTAAAAATTCGATATATAAGTAATTTATTATCTGCAAGTCTATCTTTAATTAAAAAAGGTAAAGAGCTAAAATTTAAATTTTTATTTACTGTTTTTTTATTACTTTGTTTAGAAATAGAATTTTCATAACTATAAATATATTCTGGAAGTCAAGAAATCAATTGTTTATTTGATTCAGATATAAACTTTTTCTTACTTTCTACATCCAACATTAAATCATTATTAAATTCTTTATATCTTTCTTTTAATTGAGAATTATTTTTAAACATTTTATTGAGAGTTAAGACTATTTGATTATTTAGGGTTTGTATGTTTAAATTTTTAATTCTATTTTCAAAAACTCTTTTTAATTTATTTGTATCTAATTTTAAGTTGACTTCTATATTGAAATTATTTCATGCTCTTGCTGAATCATAAGAATCCAAAATGCTTACTGGTGCTTTGGAAAAACCCAAAAGTCTTAGAAAAGCATACTCATCTAGTTTTCATTTAGTCTTTGTTTTTATATGCATATGATTTATTGATAAAAAGTTTTTATCTTTGAGTCTGAGTGTAACATCTCCAACTTTATTTACTGTAAAATTATATTTCTGTTCTAAATCTGTTGTGAAATAATCATTAGAATTTTTCATTGTTTCTAAAACGTTTTCCACATTATATTTATCAATATAATTTTGACTAACATTTTTTTCTAAAGTAAGACCATTTTCGTCATTTTGCATAATGTATCAATTACTTTCATCATCATTAACAGAAACTTCGAAACCATTGTTTGATTTGTT
>NZ_JBTGVF010000048.1:0-1666 GCF_054343435.1 Mycoplasma sp. 5370 | reverse complement strand
TAGTATTAAATATGTGAAAAAAAAGAAAAAAATCCCGTCAACTGGGAAAGACGGGAAAATCAGTTGATTCGTATTTATCTGGATATAAATATGACATTAATCTTGTTCTTTCATAAAAAGAAGAAGGATTAGTTGGATGATTTCCGCTACCATAATAAGTATATTTTTGATTATCTATTATATATGAACCAAATTTATTAAAACTTCCATCTGTATTTTTGTTTAATGAAATTGTTTCAAATATAGAAACTAATTTTCCATCTGCATCATATGCAAAAGTTCCCGATGAACCTGATGATAAATCTATATTATTTCTATCAAAAAGATAAGTACTGTTTTTAAAATAGTAAGTTTCATTTTTGTTATTAACTGGAAATGTTATAACTGAACTACCAAAGTTAGTGTGTGGAGAATTTCCAAGTAAATATTCTCTATATCTAATAGATCTTTTGTCTGGAGAAGCTGGATCATCGTTTGTTTGTGTTCTTTCGTAATAAGGGAAGGATGCAAGAGTATAATTTAAATTATAAATATTGCTAATAAAATTAGAAGTATTGGAAATTTCAAGAGTTTTGAGATTTTTTCAATTTAAAAAGAATTTAACAACTTCTTTTTGATAGTCACTCAATTGAGCATTTTGATCTAAAGTTTCAAGTTTATAGTTATTTTCAAAATAACTAATATCCATAATTCCTATAAATAAATCTGCTTTAGAATATCAATAATCACTATTGTTTACTTTATCTACATTGTCATTAGCAACCTTTTTACCAAGATTATTTCTAAAAGAAGCAAATGTTGGAAATGAAGATTCATCATTAAAATTCATATATTCTTCAATTTTAAAAATATGTTCAAAATATCCATAATATTTATGTTCATCTTCTAAAATTGGCTGTTTTTTATCTGTTTCATTTTTATCAGTTAAAACAGGAACTTTAAAGACAGGATTGTGGAATCATTTAGTTAAAATATTTGTTTTAGGATCTCTGTGATTAATTTCTTGTTGAGATCATCAAGAACCTGTTTTGAAAGGATCTTTTCTTCAATCACCATCTCAATTTCAAACGTGTCATGCTGTTGAAATATAATATCTATGATCATTTGGATCATTTGGTTTAACTTTTCCAATTAAATTATAAGTTCCACCCCTTCTAGATAAAGCAAAGGATCTTGAACGAGTTTCTTTTAGTGCTTCTGATGAATCATCTTTAAATAACCTTTTAGCATTGTTGTTTTTATCATCAATTTCTGTTTTAAATGAATAAGTGTCTTGTGGTTTATTAATTATTTCAGTATCGCCTGTTATTAAAGTTTCTTTTTTGTAAGGCGTTTCTTCAAAAGTTATTGAATTATCTTGATTTTGTTTTGACTGTCAATGAACATAAAAGATACTATTAGAAATAAATGCTGAATCAACTTGTGAAAAATTATGCGAAGTAGTGTCATCGTACAATTTAATATTTCCATTTTTTGAATTTACATTAAATGTTACAGTATTGTCTTCCAAGTTATAAGAAGCATTAAAATTAAATTTTTCTTTTAATTCAAAATAACGTTTTTCATTTGTTTTTTTGTCATCAAAATTAAAATCAAAATTAAAAGGTAAATTAAAGTGGGACAATTTATTGGGACACATTTTACCAGTGATATCACTGGTAAAATT
>NZ_JBTGVF010000047.1:0-1727 GCF_054343435.1 Mycoplasma sp. 5370 | reverse complement strand
CTTTTTCAATATATACTGGAACTTCTTTAACAACTTCCTTAACTACTTCTTTTTCTACAAAAACAGGTTTTTCTTTTTCAACAATAACTTTTTCCGGTTCTTTATCTAAAGATTCAAGAATTTTTTTCTTTAAGTTTTCAATTTCCTTTCTTAAAGCTTCTTTATCAGAATTGCTGTCTCTTAATTTTTCCATCAAAACAGCAATTTCTTTTGCATAAGATCCATTTGAACTTTTAAATAATTCTTCAAGATCTGCCATTTGTCTGTTTAATCTTTCA
Organism: Mycoplasma sp. 5370; assembly: GCF_054343435.1. Classification (NCBI taxonomy): domain Bacteria; kingdom Bacillati; phylum Mycoplasmatota; class Mollicutes; order Mycoplasmatales; family Mycoplasmataceae; genus Mycoplasma; species Mycoplasma sp. 5370. The sequence goes on along the minus strand of NZ_JBTGVF010000047.1, from coordinate 1,449 downwards.
ATTTCTCTATCTTTGCTTGAAATTTTTCTTTCTGGAATGTAATCATCATTTGCTGGGAAGTATGTTTTGTGATCAGCAAGAATTTTGTAATCAACTATTTCTTTTAAGAATTGATCAGCTTGTTCTTGATTTCTTAATCTTGAAGTTGGGAAAATGTAAAATTCTTCCATTGCTTCTTCATACTTAATGTCTCCATCGAATTTTTCAGTGTTTAATTCAAATTCAAAACCGTCTTCAGTTTTGTCCATAATTAGTAATCCACCAAAGATTCTTTTTTCTGTTTGGAATCAAATTGCACTTTCGTATCCTACTGCTAAGAATCAGTTCATAGCTTCTTTTCTTGTTTTAAATAAAGCTAATCCGTGTTTTAGTTTTGGGTGTTTTAACACTCATGGGTAAGTTTTAGAGAATTTTTTATCAAAGTCTCTATTAAATTGGCATAATAAACGTTTCATAATTTTCCTTTTTGTATATTTTATAAAATACTTTTTATTTTGTTTTTATTCATAAATTATATTACAATCAAAAAAAAAAAAAAACAATTTTAAAAACTGATGCACAATTTTTAGCTTAAAAATTCTCAAAAATCTTCAATTTTTTATATAAAAAACTAAAATATTGCATAAATTTTCCTAATATAAAGACTTTTTCCTTTATATTTGAAAAAAATATCAAAAATAAAAATTTTAAATAATTTTCCTTTGTAAAACTAATCAAACAAGTTATAAATTATTCTTTATTTTTAAAATAATTAAAAGATTTTTTAACACTAATTTTAGGAAAAATGAACCAAAAATCCCAATTTTTTCCGTATTTTCGGAACAAAATAAATTCTGTGGTAATATTAAAATGTGACTAAGTTTTTATGTCACAGAAAGGGGTGAGAAATTGTTTTTATTTCAAAGAATAATCATGGAAAATATATTAATTTTATTAATAATCATTTTATTTATAATTAAGTAAAAGTTTAAAAATAAAATTAATTTTTCACGACCTGATATAAAAACTCCATTGTAGACAGTAATGGAGTCCCGTCTTTCTTAATTGACGGGTTTTTTAATACTTTTTTAAAATTTCAATACTCTAGATGAAAAAATTTTTTTTGAATATTTTTCTATTATAATTCAATATGAATATGAAAATCCTTTTATAAATATTTATAATAATGGGAATTTTAAATATACAACTATTGTAAAATATTTAAAAAACAAAAAAAGTATTAAAAAAGTAGTTAACTGAGTAGTGATAAAAAACTAGAAAAATTTCTAAATATTTAGCAATAATGGAAATAAATTGGAGCAAGTAACTATCAAACAGCGTTATAACTAAATTTAGGTGAAATATTTAAAGTAGAAATCTTAAATTATAAAACAAATGAAAACAATAACAATAAAAAAATGTAAATTATTAATCAAAATGTCCTTTTTTTAGCGATATGAAAATAATAAT
>NZ_JBTGVF010000046.1:0-1876 GCF_054343435.1 Mycoplasma sp. 5370 | reverse complement strand
AAGAGGGACATTTTGATTAGTAAAATCCTAGGGACATTTTGATTAATATTTTATAATTGAAAAAGATAATAATTAAGTATTATATAATTTAAATATGAGATTAGAATTGTCAACAAAAAGAACTTCCAAGAGAAAACAAGGTACCAAAAAAATTAAGAAACCTAGACAAATTACCTGAGATGATTTTACAAGAGAAGAATTAATCGAAATAGCAAAAAGATATAAAGAAATTAATGGAGATCTTGGTCCTATAAATAAGAAAAAAGAAGCTAAAAATTTAAGTAATTTTAATTATTTAAAATATGCTTTTTTATTTAATTATTCAAGAAAAACAATATAAAATTAAATAAATATAAACACAAAATAGTTCTATTATAAAATCTTAAATTCTTCCACTTTATTAAAACAAAAATTGTATAATTTTAATATACATATTTAATAAAAAGGAAATGAAATGGATTTGAAAAAATATATTGGTGAAACAAGTTTTTGTGAAAAAAAAGTAATGTTAGAAGAAAAAAAAGTTACTAATTGATTAAAAACTGTTGTTGCTTTTGCCAACACAAAAGGCGGAAAAATCATTTTTGGTATTGATGATAATGATCAATTTGTGGGTTTAGTTAATGCTAAAAAAGATTCTGAAAAAATTAGTGAAATAATTAAAACCAAATTAGATCCAATTCCTGATATAGAACTAACTATACAAAAATATGAAAATAAAGATTTTATAATATTGACAGTTTCTCCAGGAAACGAAACACCTTACTACATAATAGATAATGGAAATAGAAAAATATTTGTAAGAATTGGAAATCAAAGTGTTTCTGCAAATTATTCACAAATGAAAAATCTTGTTTTAAAAGGAAGCAATAAAACTTTTGATAGTATTGATAGTAATATAAAAAGCGAAAATGCTTCTTTTAGCAAACTAAAAGCTGTTTATTTTCAAAAAACAGGACAAAATTTAAATGATAGTGATTTATTATCTTTTTCATTAATAAACGAAAAGGGCAATTTAACATTTGCTGGTGCCTTGCTTGCAGATGATTATTTTGTCTATCAATCAAGAGTTTTTGCAACTAGATGAAATGGTTTAGATAAAGCAAATAGTCGCCTTGAAGCCTTAGATGATAAAGAATTTCAAGGTTCAATCTTGTATTTACTGCAAAGTGCTGAAGAATTCATTAATTCTAATTATAAAAAAATGTGAAAGAAAACTGATGTAAGTAGAATTGAATATCCAGATTATCCAGAAATCGCTATAAGAGAAAGTATTGTAAATGCCTTAATTCACAGGGATTATACAGAAAAAGGTTCAGAAATTCACATTGATATCTATGATGATAGATTAGAAATTTATTCTCCTGGCGGGATGTCCGATGGTTCTTTAATTCAAGAACAAAATATTTATCAAATTGCTTCAAAAAGAAGAAACCCTATTATTGCTGATGTCTTCAGCAGACTTAATTTAATGGAAAGACGCGGAAGCGGACTAAAGAAAATTATAGAAAGTTACAAAAAGCAAGAAAATTACAACGAAAAATTAATTCCACAATTTATTTCTAATACTAGTTCTTTCTTTATTGTGTTAAAAAATTTAAACTATAATACACAAAATAAAGTGGCGATAAACGGGTATAGTGGCGATAAAAATGATGATAAAGTGGCGATAAATGAGCAAAGTGGCGATAAAAATGATGATAAAGTGGCGATAAACGGGTATAGTGGCGATAAAAGTAATGATAAAGTGGCGATAAATGGTCAGAGTGGCGATAAAAATAATGATAAAGTGGCGATAAATGGTCAGAGTGGCGATAAAATTCAGGAACTTATTGTTTTAAATTTTGCAAAACAACAAGAAGAATTTAAATCTAAA
>NZ_JBTGVF010000045.1:0-2669 GCF_054343435.1 Mycoplasma sp. 5370 | reverse complement strand
TTTCTCCTTAAATAAAAACATAAATTTGGTGTCCCAAATTTATGTCCCTGTTTAAAGTATCTCATTTTTTATTTTCCAAATTTAAATAAACAAATATCGCCATCTTGCATTTCGTAATTTTTTCCTTCTAGACGCATTTTTCCTTGTTCTTTAGCGTTTTTTTCACCACCATTATCAATATAATCGTTATAACTGATTATTTCAGCTTTTATGAATTTTTTTTCAAAATCACTATGAATGATTCCTGCACATTGTGGTGCAAACATTCCTTTAGTAAAAGTTCAAGCTCTAACTTCTTTAACACCCGCTGTAAAATAAGTTGCTAAATTTAAAAGTTTAAATGCTTCTCTTGTTAAAATTTCTAGTCCTGAATATTCTAATTTATATTCATCTAGAAACATTTGTTTATCTTCATCATTTAATAAACTAATTTCATATTCTAATTGGATAGAAATAGGAAGTAATAAATTATTGTAAGAATCAACAAGAGTTTTAAGATTATAAAAATGTTTATTATTCAAAGGATTTTCTATATCTTCTTGAGAAATATTTCCAACATATAATATAGGTTTTAATGTTAATAACTGGTAACCTTTGACAATTTTTAATTCTTCTTCTGATAAATTAACGTTTCTTGCTGGAATATTATTATCAAATGCTTTTTTGAGTTTTAAAGCAGCTTGATATTCCGCCTTTACATCTTTATCACTACTATTGAGTGCTTTCTTTTCTACCCTTTTAATGACATTTTCAATTACTTGCATATCAGCAAGTAATAATTCTAAATTAATTACTTCCACATCGTTTTTAGGATTTATTTCATTTGCAACATGTAAAATATCTTTGTTTTCAAAGCAACGAACAACTTGAATAATTGCATCTACTTCTCTTATATTAGATAAAAATTTATTACCAAGACCTTCTCCTTTAGAAGCTCCTGATACTAACCCTGCTATATCAACGAAAGTAAAGGTTGTTGGCAAGATTCTTTCAGGATTAACAAATTTTGCAATTTCGTTTAATCTTTTATCTTTTAATTCAACTATTGAAATATTTGGTTCAATAGTTGTAAAAGCATAATTTGCTGATTCAGCTTGCACTTTTGTTAATGCAGAAAACAAAGTGGATTTTCCTACGTTAGGTAATCCAACTATTCCGGCTTTTAATGACATATTTCTCCTTTAAAAAATCTTTAGAGTATTGCTCTAAAGATTTTTATATTATTTTCTAATTCTTTCAGATACGAATGGTAATAATGCAATAATTCTTGCTCTTTTGATAGCTGTAGATAATAATCTTTGATGTCTAGAACATGTACCAGTTAATCTTGAAGGATGAATTTTTCCATGACTACTAATATATTTTTTAAGTAATTCTGTGTTTTTGTAATCAATATATTGCATTGATTCTAAACAAAAATTACAAGGTCTTTTTTTGAATTGTTTTTTTACTTTACGATTAATCATTTTTCTCCTTAGTTAATTATAAAAAACTTTCAACATCTCAATCTGTTTCTTCTTCATCATCATTTAAAGTAGTTTTTTCTACATTATTTTTTGATGAATATTCTGAATTATTTACAGTTGAAAATGTTGGTTCTGCAGGATTTGTTGCTGAAACAGAAGGGTTATTATTAATATTTTTTCTTCTATTTTCGCTTTCTTGCTTGCTTTCTAATAAAGTTACATTTTCAGCAGAAACTTCATTTGAAGTAACGTTTTGTCCTTGATTATTAACAAAACTATTTGTAGCAAAGGAACCTTCCACAAGGATTCTAGAACCTTTTGATGCATTTCTTGCTAAAAATTCAGCACTATTTCTTCAAACTACAACAGGTATAAAATCAGTAATTTCATTGCCATCATTAGTTGAATATCTTCTTGATACAGCAACTGTTAATCTTAAATAACTAATATTAGATTTAGTTTTATTTAATTCTAAATTATTCGCTATTCTTCCTATTAATATAACTTTATTCATTGCAAACTCCCTTATTATTCTTTATTTTCAGTTTTTTTTGTAACTCTTGTTCTTTTAACAACTTTTTTTTCTTCAGCTTTTGTTTCTTTATTTTGTTCTGAATTTTCAGAATTAGAATTTTCTTTTGAGTTTTGTTGATTTTTAAAGAATGAAAGTTTACGTTTTTTAGGTTTTACTTTTCTATTTAAACCTTTTTCTGTGTCTAAGTTAACAACAAGACTTCTTCAAATTGTTTTTTGAATGTTTGTTTTTCTAACAAATTCAGCAATTTTGCTTTCTTCTGATTCTACATTCATTAAAACAAAAATTCCTGTTTTAGATTTATTGATTGGATAAGCTAACTCAGTTCTATCTAATTTTTCTACACTTTTAACACCATTTGAAAAAACTTCTTTTGCAATTTTTTCTGCTAATGCAACATCTTCTGTTGGTGCTAAAATTAGCATAATTTCGTATTTTGCCATTTTGGCTCCTTTCGGTCATCAGGATCTTTTTTCAAGATCAAGGAGTATATATTAGAAATACTCTTTTGAATTATATAATATTTTGCTTAATTATCTATTAAATTTGTAAAAAGATTTTACTTAAACATATTTTCTTATACAAAATATAATACATTTTTTTATTATATATTATGTAATTACAGATATAAAATGTCACTTTTTATAAATATGTGTTAATTTAATGAT
>NZ_JBTGVF010000044.1:0-2750 GCF_054343435.1 Mycoplasma sp. 5370 | reverse complement strand
TAAACTATAAAACAAAATGTTTATAAAAGACTTTTGAATAATTCGATAATCATTTTTTTAACTTTAGAAGTAGGTTTTGTATTTGTGAAAGTTTTAGGTATAACAATATTTTTTTCTTTTAAATTTTCAATATTTTCATTAAATTTTTTAATAAATTGACCTTGAATTAAAACATTAATTTCATATTGAGAATAAAAGCTTCTAATATCTAAATTCATTGTTCCAGTATATGCTATATTTTCATCAATAATCATTGATTTAGTGTGAGAAAAAACATTTTTAAATTCAAATATTTGAGCACCATATTCTTCAAGTTGTTTTGCAAAATCTTTTGTGAATCATTCAACGTATTTTTTGTCATATTTTCCAGGTAAATAAATTTCAATTTTTCTACCTAGAATAATCATTTCTTTTAAAGCAAGAAAAATTCTTCTTGTGGGAATGAAGTAAGGAGTAAAAATTTCAATTTTTTCTTTTGAAGAATATATCATTTGAATTATAAAGGTTTCTAAAAAAGAAACGTCATATCTTGGACCACCTTCAAAAATTAATCCATAATTTTCTTTAAAATCATTATTCATATTGAAATTTATATTTAAATAAGAATTGATATCAGTAATCTCATAATCAGTTCATAAATTTCAATCTTTGATAAATGAATTGGTTAAATCAACAACAATTTGTCCTTTTATTCTTAAGTTTGCATCGAACCAAATTCCGTATTTTGTTGAAAAATTAGAATATTCATCACTTAAATTATTTCCACCAATGTAACCTATTTTACCATCTATAATAAAAAGTTTTTTATGAATTCTATAAAAACTTTTAGAATGAATAAAAGGAAATCAAATTTTGTTATAAACATAAAATTGAATACCTAATTTCTTTAATTCTTTAAAGTCTTTTTTTGGAAGAGATGCAGATCCAAATCAATCTAAAATAATTTTAATTTCAACATTTTCTTTTGCTTTTTGAATTAAAATATTTTTCATTTGTAACCACATAAAATCATTTTTAATAATATAAAGTTCTATGAAAATAAATTTTTTAGCATTTTTTAAATCTAAAAATAACTTTTCAAAAAAATCATAACCATTTAAGTATAATGAACTATTAAAATTTTTAGGATTTGTTGTGAATATTTTGTGAGCTTTATCAAATAAATCTAAATTAACATTTTGTTTGCAATTAAAACCGCAGAAATCATTATCATAAGGAATTAAATTTCTATTAAGTAAAAAGTCTTTTTCTTTTATTCTATAATTATATTTTCTTCCAAAAATTAAAAAGAGTATTGGACCAAAAAAGGGGAAAATAAGGATAATTAATATTCAAGAAATTTTTGCGTCTATATGTCTTTCTTGTAAAAATAAATAAATAGCAAATAAACAATTTATGAAGTAAAATATTATTCCACCAATTATAAATTCTAATTTTGCATCTTTAAAGATTTTAGTTATGGCAACATACGTAAAAAAAATAAGAAAAAATAAAAAGGAGAATAAAAATAAAAAGTTTATTACTTTATTAATAGAAATCTTTTTTTTCATATTGATAATTATATAAAAAAAATAATTTTAGTAAATAAAATAGATAGGATTTATGGTTTTTGTATTACCATTATCTTTTGCAGTTGGAGAATCTCATTTTTGAGATAAACCTTCTTTGGTTTTTATTTCTCCTGATGAACTTGTTGCCATTTTTGCAGAAGCAACAAGCGAAGCAATAGAACTAACCATTAAAGGAATATAAGGTAGAACTGCTGCAAAAGCAAAGGAACCACCAATATTTTCTATTTCTTCATTAGTTAACTTAACCAAAGTCACTTTTTGTTTCATTTATTCCTCCTTTCACCTTAATATTTATTTTTTATTCAATTTTTGCTAAAAAAAGGAAAAAAATAAGATTTTATTTCTATTTTTCCAATTAGAATATAAAATTGTAAAGATAAAGGAGAAAAATGAAAATATTAACAAAAAAAGAATCATTAGAAATTTTGAAACAAAAGGAGTATTTTCAAAATGCTATTTTAGATTTAAGTAGTTTTAAAGATTTAGAAATAATTGATGAGTTAGCCTTTGCAACTAAAGGAATAGAAAAGGTTATCTTTCCAGAAAATTTAAAAATTATTAAACTTTCTGCATTTATGAATTGCACTATTAAAGAAATTGTTTGAAATAATAAAATTGAAATAATTGAAGACTCCGCATTTGAAACTAATTTTTTAGAAAAAACTGAATTGCCAAGTTCCTTAAAAGAAATTAAATCATTTGCTTTTGCTGATAACCAATTAGAAAAAATTAGCATTCCTGCTAAAATAGAAATCGTTGAAGAAAGTGCTTTTGAAAACAATGATCTTTTACATTTAGAATTCAATAATGAAAATCTTTCAATCACTTTCAATCCTTTCTGAAATAATCCAAACATTGAAACTCTAACATTTAATTTAAAGCAAACTTTTATTCAAGATAGTGAAAATAAAGGATACAAAAAAATATCTATTAAATACATCGAATATTCAAATTCAAAAGATTTTCATAATATTTCTTTTATAGATTTTAATTTATTAAATGATTTAATGAAATATGAAGATTTTGCTAATATAAAGGAAATTATCTTTATAAACGATAAAACAAGTAGTTCTGAATCAATTGAAATTTATTTTAGTTTTAATAAAAACAATAAAATTTTATTTTTTGCAGATCAGCAAATTAGGAAGTGTAATAAATTTTGTGTAAAAATTTCTCAAT
>NZ_JBTGVF010000043.1:0-3566 GCF_054343435.1 Mycoplasma sp. 5370 | reverse complement strand
AAAGAGGACATTTTGATTAGTAAATACCCCGGGACATTTTGATTAATAATTTGCAGAAATTACTATTTTATTCACAATCTAAATCTATCGATTTGTATTTCTTCACCTTGCTCTCTTGCTCCATCAAATCCTCCATTAAAAATTTTAAAAATTTGAGAAGATTCATATAAAGAAATAAAATCTATATAATCATTTGTTTGGTTAACCACTAAAGGATAATTGTATGCAAAATGTTCTTTTTGTTCATCATCATATTTAAATAATTCGGTTATTTGATCAAAATTACTATTAGCTATGAAAAGTGCTCCATTTCTTCTAGCAACTGTTTTTGGTAAAGCAAATAAAAAGTAATCTTTATTTTTTCAATTAAAATAACTAATACCTGAAAAAACATTTCCATCATAGTTTTGATCAATAACTATATCCTTACCTTTTGCCAAAGAATTTCCATCTGGAGAACTTCAAGTTAAACCACCATCTATACTTTTAGAAACATAAAATTTGTTTCTGTCTGTGCTTCATCCACCTGCGTTTCTTAAAAATCAATAAATTGCTCCATCATTAGCTTCTATTAGGGATGATTCTGATAAATTTGCTTTAAAACCGGTAGGTTTACTAATTTCATTTCAAGTTTGACCATTGTCATCACTATATAATAAAAACATGTCTGAAAGTGAATACATAGGTATAATTACTCTTCCATTTAAATTAGAATTTTGTTGATGGTGTAATTGAATTCCATTTCCTACTCCAGTTCCAACAAAAGGATGTTCGTTTCTCGAACTACTAAATTTTTCATCCATTCAAGTCAAGTTAGTTCATGTTTGACCGCCATCAAAACTTTCTAAAGATGCAACGTGGCTATTAAGAGCAAGAGCGTAAATTGCATATTCTGGTCTAACCGCTCCACTTTTGTATGGTTCATCAAGAACACTGTGGATTGTTTTTTTAGAATTTAAAATTTCTGGATTATCAAAATCAGTTTCTTGAACATTTTCATAAACCGAACCAGTGATGGTTCTTGTGTCACTGTGATAACTTAAATCCACATATGTGTTAGTTTCTTCTAAAACAGTTCTTTCTGTAAAGCTACTATTAAATCCAACTCCTGCTGGTAAAATGTATCTTCTGAATCAATTTTTTCTTCCATCTACTTCTTTCAAGACTGAAACTCTAGAATCAAATGAGTTAGGATCGTTGAGTTTAGTTCATAGTTTTAAATAAGCATTATTTCCAACGTAAAATCAAGGATTTCCCCTTTTTAAGTTGACAACAGATGTATCTTTTCCAGGGAAAACATCGAAAATTAACTGTAATTTATGTTTATAACTATTGCTAGTGGTATCTAAATATTTTATTTCGCTAATTATTCCATCTATTGCAATTCCACCATTGTTTCTTTTTGGAACTACAATTTTGACTACATCATAATTTTGACTTCAAGTTTTACCATTGTCTTTTGAAATTTTAACTACTTGAGAAATAGAGTTATTATAGTCCCTTTCACTTTCAATTCTTTTATCAGCAGAACTTACTAAATCACCATTTGCTAATTTTATAACACTTGGAATACGATAGGAGTGTGAGTGATCTTCATTGTGTTTAAATAATGTTTCACTAGAAAGTCTTTTTAATTTAAAGTGTTCATTTTCAATTACTTTTCCCTTAATATTGTGACTAATATACGGGTTTTTTAGCACTATTATGTTTTTTGAATTATTTTTATTGGCTATTTCAAATTTTTCATCAATGTCACTTGTATTTTTTAGTACTAAAGCCGTATTATTTAGTACAAAATAAAATATTCCATTATCTTCTGTATAAAAATTTGATTTATCACTTATTGATAATCTTAAAATTACTGCTTTATTATCAATTTTTATTCCGTAATTATCAATAAGTTTTTCATAATTGTTTTCTATCAAATTTACTAAAGCATTTTTTATAGATTTACTTTTTTGTTGGTCAAAATTGTTTGAAAACAAATCATTAAGAAGATTAGTAATTTCTTGATTATTTCAGTTATTTTTTAATTTTAAGTCCACAAAAACATAGTCTTTATATTGTGATTTTTCTCAAGCACTAGAATTTACTAAATCGGGTTCTAAAGTTTTAGATAAAGGAAATTCCACATTAAATTCCCTATTAACGCTATCAATATTTAAAGTTTGAAAAGAAGATTCTCCCTTATTTTTGATGGAAACATCTTCTAAAACATAATCTTCCCCTTTTTGGGAATTTTGTATTTTAAAAGATAAAGAATTATTATCTTCATCGTATTCTAAATCAGAAGCATATATTTCTTCGTTTTGTCCATTATTATTTTTAGTAAATTTTAATTTTATACTATCGTTAATTTTACTTAATTCAATTTTTCTTGTATCTAAAACTACTCCATTTAAAACATATGTAAGTTCACTATTTTCATTTTCAAAAGGATTTGCATTTAGTTTACTAGAAATTTTTAAATCAAATTTAGCATTGGATTTAAAATGAGTATCAGAATAAGTCTTGAATTTAAAAAGGATGTTTGAAGGATTATTAGAGTGCAAGTTATAAATATTATTGTCAAAATTATTATTGATATTTTTAAATAACTCTTCTGGTTTTTTAACAAATTTTATATCTTCAAGATAATAAGTTTGTCCAGATGATAAATTATTTAAATTTACTTTTATAAAGGTTTTTCCTTGTATTTCGTTTAAAATTCCTTTATAAATAATATAATTTCTTAAATTATTTTGCTTATAACTAAATTTAAGTTCTAATTGCTTATTATCATCTATCATTATTCCATCTTTTGAATCTAATTCAAAATTTAAAATTGCTGAATTTTCACTTAAATTTGATATTTTACTATTTTTAAAATTTATTTGTGTTAATGAAGGTTGAGATGTGATCGAAATTCCTTTTATATTGATAATTTCTTTATTTTCGTTTTCTTCAATAACAACTGACTGCACATCAAAATTTCTATTTTTAGTTAGGTTTTTCATATAAAAACTAAGTGTTTTAGTTTGCTCATTAATTGTAAAGCTATCTACAGTTTGTTCTATTTTATTGTTATCCAATAATTTTAATTTAAATTTTTTTGTGGATATTGTTTTAAATCCTGAAAAATTCATAGATAACATTAAAAGATTTTCATCTTTTTTTAAAATGGAAAAATTAAAAAATTTAACATTTTCTTTATTTTCATTTTGTGTAGAATTATCTTTTTTATCTACAACATCTTTTTTAGAATTTTCATTAGTATTAAAATGAAAATTATTTAAATTAGATAAGTCATTTTTATGATCTTTATTATCATTCTTACTTTGTTTAGAAGTTACAAAAAAATATGTAGAGAGCGAAGCAGATGTTAATGTAGTTCCTAAAAGAGCAAGAATTAATATTGTTTTTTTAGCACTCTTTTTCATATTAAAAATTTTAACACTTTTTATCTATTCGATTAAAAATTATCAAAAAATTACATTTTTTTTATATAAAAATCATTTTTTTGGTTAATTTTTGTAATTACAGATATAAAATGTCACTTTTTATAAATATGTGTTAATTTAATGATA
>NZ_JBTGVF010000042.1:0-4021 GCF_054343435.1 Mycoplasma sp. 5370 | reverse complement strand
TACTTGTCAGGTCTTTCAAATTTTAATAAATTTTGAATAATGTCCTGTTCTCAAGTGTTAGGATAATTAAGAAATTTGGTGTCATTTTAAGCATTTTAAAAAAATAAGTTAATTTTAAAAAATAATTACATATATTTTTGTAGTTTTGAATAGTTAATATAGAAAAATTTTCAAACAATAATTTTTAATATTTAATTAGTTATCTTAATAAAAATTAATGATCCAAATAAAATTGTTTTATAATAATAAAGTAAGAATTAAAAATTTAAATTTTAAGTATTTAGAAAGGTGTTTATGAAAAATAAAAAGATACAAAAAATTTTAATAATATTAGGTGGTGCTACTACAGTAGTAACAGCAACTTCATTAGGACTTATTTTTGGTTTAAAAAAATCAAATAACTTATCAAATATACAGAAAAATACAGAAAATGTAACTATTTCATTATTAGAATTGAATGAAACAAATGCTAAAATTCAAGCAACAATAAATTCTAATGATTCTAAATTTGATAATAAAGAAAAATTTAAAATCATTTTTAATGATATAGATTTTGTTGCTTCAAATTTAGAAAAAAAAGATAATAAAACTATTATAACTTTTGAACTTTGAAATTTAAGTTCTCAAACTTTATATAAATTTTATAATATCAAATTCAATGATGAAATACTTGAAACTGTTAATAGAGATTTTAATTTTACAACTAAAAAAGCAGCAGAACAGAAAATTTATGAAGTAGAAACTTTAGAATCAACTAACATTTCAAACAATAGTTTAGATATTTCTTTTAATTTAAATAATAATGAAAATATTGAACTTTCTCTTTTTAATGTTGAAGTAAGTGATTATAATAAATCAATTTTAGTTACTTTTAATTCCCAAACAAATTCCTATAATTTTCATTTAGATAATTTAAATCCAAATACTGTATATACTATTAATAAAATTAAATATAATAATAAAGATTTAAACATTAAGTCAACTAGTAGAAGCTTTAGAACTACAACAAATGAATTAATGCTAGAAAGTGTTAAATTAGTTTCAAAAACTAAAAATTCAGCAATTCTTGAGTTAACTTTAAATAAAGAGTTAACTAATGAAGAATTAAGTCATTTATCTGCAAAATTTTTAGTAAATTCTACAACAACAATAACAACAACCAATTTCAAACATTTAGCAAATAATCATTTATTATTAACTCTTGAAAATCTAAATCCACAAACAAATTATAAATTAAATGAACTTATTTTAAATAACGAAAATGCCATTTTAAATGAAGAAAATAAAATAAGTTTTAATACATCAAAAGATGTTAGTGAAGATACTTTTACAGTAAGTAATGTAATATTTAAAAATATAACTGAAACATCAGCAACTATTAGAATTGAATTTAGTGAACATGAGTTAGTAGATTCTAATCATCATGAATTTTACTTAGAATTTATTAATGGAAATTCAACTAAATCAAATGATTATAATCTAGATAATAATTTTGTGGAAATTAATGTAGACAATTTAGATTTTCATACAACATATACACTTTCTAATGTTATGTTAAATGGACATACATTAACTTTACCTTCTAGAAATAATGAATATAACTTTACAACTAAAGAGTGAACTAGACCTGTAATTTTAAATAATCTAGATTATAAAATAGAAGACAAAATTAATGAAAATCTTTCAGATATACTTTCATTAAATTTTGGAATAATTGATATGTTTCCACTTAAAAGACAACAATATTTTTTTGTTGCAACTTTAAGAGATCAAGAAACAAACGAAGATACAAAACTTTATTTTACATCTACATTTAAAGACAATAGTAAAACTCAATTAACTCTTGATAATGTTAGAATTCTATTAAGTGAAGATCCTGAATCTGATGGTGATTCATTATATTATGAATTACGTCCTAATAAAAATTATTTATTAAAGTCTTTTCAATTAGTAAGAGAAGTTGAAAGCGATAACTATGGTACTATAGATTTTACTTTAAAAGAAGGAAAAGAATTTACAATTGATACACACATCAATAGAATTAAATATCAAAATGTCAATTTAAATAGTAGTAATAATAATTTAAATATATCATTAGATTTAACAGAGCAAAGCAATGAAAATGTTCAAGCAACAATAGAAAGTAATTATGGTGGTTTATGAGTTTTATCTTTAACTAAATCCAATAATAATAGTTATGCAGGAATATTAAATTTAGCTCAAATGCCAAGCGGACATTTTAAAGTTTCTAAAGTTACTTTAAATAATAAACCTATTTTTATTTCTGCTGCCAATAAAGGTACAAATGAAGTGCAAGTAGAAATTGAAAAAAATAAAAATAATATAATTAATTCTATAAATTATTTATTTGATAAACATAGCTATGAACATAAAATCAGTTTATCTTTAAATACTGATAATAAAGAAAATTCCTTTATTTTTAAACAAAATCCTATTGTTGTGGTAGAAAAAAATGGTTCAACAAATAGTTATATAAATTTACAAAGTCAATGAAATAAGCAAACAAATCAATTAGATGTTTTTAGCTCTAATTTAGATTTTGGAGCATCATATAAAATATTAGGAATAGGAAATATTCACATTAATCAAGTTGATAACAACTCTTTTAGAACAATTGAAACAAAATTAAATAAAAATCAATTAACTAGTGATCAATTAAATAGTTTTTTCGATCAAATTCGAAATCTAGAGTTAAAAAAACATTGATGAGCTTCTGGTATTAAAGCAGAATTATTAAAAGAAAAAAATTTATTTAAATTCTTTGATTTATCAAATCTTTCTATCAATAAATTCGATGATAATATCACTTTTGAGTTTGATGAAAATAGTTTTAGTAACCAAGATGAATTAAATGGAACTTTAACCTTAACTTTTAAATTAGTAAGTGGTACAGAACAGTCAAAATCCAAAACATTAAATATAAGTAATTTATATTCACAAACTTGAATTAATAAAAATAAAACTAATACAAACTTATTTGATTCTTTAGTATCAATTTCAAAAGAAGGTTCAAGAAAATCAACCAAAGAATTTGATGAAGCATTTAGCGATCCTAAATATAATAATAGAGATGATTTAGATTCTTCATTTGGTAAACCTTCAATTATTATTGAACTAAATGACCAAAAATTAGCTGAATTTTTAGATATTGATAAAGTACTTACAAGTTATGATACAAATAAATTTAAAGTATATTTTGTAAAGTATAAAGATGATGAAGATGTTTATCAACCACACAAAACTACTGGTTATGCACCACTTGGGATGATGCAATATAAGTTAATGTTTTGATTTAATCAACATTCACCAGAAGATAAATATACAAATCAAGTAACCCCATTATGAGTTTCTGGTTATAATCAATATACAAATAAAAATTCTAAAGATTTATTTGCTTATTTATCATTGCAATCACAATTATTTTCTTCAAGTGAATATAAAAATATGAATGCAAGATATGGAATAAAATCCACAACACAAGAAACTGCTGATCAAATGCTAGAAGAAATTAATCAAAAAAGCAGTTCCAAAGAAAAATTACTTTATTTAGAGCAAAAAACTAATTTAATTAGATTTTTAAATGATAGCTATAATATTTTAAAAGATACTTATAATCCTCCTGTAACAAGAGATTATTTTGAATATGAAATTGTAAATGTGAAGAAAATATCTTATGGTCTTAATAATTTTTTAGATATAGCACTAGGTATCAAACCAATTTATTTAGGTGCAAACTCTAATAATGAAATTAAAAATGAAGTAATTAATAAAAATACAATTCATATTAAACTTTTAAATAATAATTAATTCTAAATATAAATATTATTTTTATCAGAAGTTTATGCTTCTGATTTTTAATAAACAAATTTAAAAGTAATATAATTAAATTATGAATGAAACAAATAGAAAAGTATTTTTAACTTTCTACCAACAAGTTCAAAGGTTAAAAAAAGAAAAGAAAATGCAAATTGAAGATGAAACGGCAGCTGAAGAGTATTTA
>NZ_JBTGVF010000041.1:0-4315 GCF_054343435.1 Mycoplasma sp. 5370 | reverse complement strand
TACTTGTCAGGTCTTTCAAATTTTAATAAATTTTGAATAATGTCCTGTTCTCAAGCGTGAGTAAATTCTTTGAATCTTAAAGAAGGAACTAACTTGTCTTTTGAAATCATTTTATTTATTTCCTAAAATTTTTATTAACTCTTCAATTGCTTCCATATCTGAAGGTTCGCCTTTTAATTCAGAAAGCAGATTAATTAGATTAGATTCTTGTTCTTTAATTTGATTATTGATGTCACTTAAAGTATCAAAGTATTTATCATATAAATATTCTAATTTGGAAATTAAATAGTTAATAATAGCATCTTGTTTTTCAAAAATAATAGATTCAAAATTACTAATTCATTCTTTGTGTAATAAATTAAAGAATTCTTCTTCAGTGATGTTTGATAAGTATATTTCAATATTTTGGTTTAATTCTGTTTTTAAATTTTTTAAGTCTTTGTTTAAGTCAGATTTTTGGTTATTTAAATTATCAAATTCTAATAATTTGCATTCTAAAGATTCTTCTTCTCATTGTTCATTAGAATCAATTTTTTTAATGTATTTTTTAACTTCTGCAGCTTTTATTACTCCATCTTTAAATAATTCTTCATCTTTGTCTTCGTCATTAATGCTTTCAACAATGGAATTCATTTGGGAATCTAAATCTGTAATTTGCTCTTGTTTTTCATTAATTGAATTAATTAAAGAGGTAAGTTTAAATTTACCAATGGTATCAATATCAAATAATTCACTTTCGATTTTATTAACTTTACCATCTTTGGTTTTGCTAATTGTTGTTGTTTGTTCAAGGATTGTGCTAAATTCTTCTCCTTCAAATTTTTGAATAACAGAAATTGTTGGTTGAATATGTTTATGAGCATAATCAAGCATTATTTGGAATAATTCATATTTATCTAATAACGGTACGTCTTCTAAATCTTCAAAGATATATTTATCAATAATATTATCTAAATACTTATCATCAAGTTTAAAAATATTGTCTAATGAAGAAGTTAAATTAGAAATTTCTTCACTAAAATCACTAATGATTTGTAAATAGTGATTTGAATATGCTTTAACATCACTATTTTCTTTTACTTTATCTTGAATTAAGCCCTTATCAATGAGTTTAAAGTAAGAATCATTAACTTTGGTTGTGATTGTGTCAAAAAGGGAGTTAAAAGTATTTCAATATGCTTTTAATTCATCAAGCTCCACTTTAGGTACTCCACCATACATTGATGCATATAAATCGTGTGTTTCTTCTTTTTCAAAGTTATCAATGTATCTAGAAATATTTAAATTGAAGTCATTTTCTTCAATTTCTTTTAAAGTAACATTTCTAGAAAACTTAGAAATTTCTGCTTTTGATTTATAAACATCAATAATTCTTTTAATATGAGATCTTTCTAGTTTGTTATTTTTTCCATCTTTGACAAAGAGTTTAGAAGCATCGATGAATTGGATGTTACTATCTGCTTTATTTTTCTTAAGAATCATTACGATAGTAGAAATACTTGTTCCAAAGAAAATATTTGCAGGTAAACCAATAATTGTTTCAATTTTTTGATTTTTAATGAGTTTTGTACGAATTTCTTTTTCACTGGAACCTCTAAAAAGAACACCATGTGGTAGAACAATCGCCATCATTCCATTTGTATCTAAGTGATATAGTTCATGTAAAAGGAATGCATAATCTGCTTTTGATTTTGGAGCAACTCCATAATCTGCATAACGCGGATCTGTTTGTCTTCCTTCTGGATTTCATTTTAAAGAATAAGGCGGATTAGAAACGACTGCATCTACAGAAATAATATCACCGTTATTTTCACTAACCGGTCAATCTTCATTAAGAGTATCACCACATCTAACATTAATATCGGCTGAATTAATGTTTTTCATAATTAAATTCATTCTAGTTAAGTTAAAAGTAGTTCTAACTTTTTCTTGAGCATAATAAGTTACAGAATCTTTGTTTTTGTCATATTTCTTAAAGGTTGATCCAATATTTAAAAGTAAAGAACCCGATCCTGAAGTAGGGTCATATACCTTTATTTTATCTCTATCTCTAAAGTTTCAAGCAATGATTTCAGACATTAGAACAGAAACTTCATGTGGTGTATAAAATTCACCACCTTTTTTACCCGCTGTAGAAGCAAATTGTCCAATTAAAAATTCATAAACATATCCTAAAACATCATAGTTCTGATTAGTTACAGGAATATCTTTAATTTGTTCCATTATTTTTTTAGCTGTTTCTGTTTGTTCTTGAACATTGGAACCAAGTTTATTCAACTGTTCAACAGAAATCATAATAATATCTTCAAATAAGTTTTTGTATTTTTGATCATCTATAATATTTTTGTTAAATCTTTGGATTGCTTCTGAAAGTTTGGAAATACTAAAATCTGATTGTTTTCCATATTTGTTTGTTGTTCATACTTGATATAAATCGTTGTAAAAAATGAAATATCCTAAATCTTCTTTTATTAAATTGATTTTTTCTTTAATTTCTGTGATTTTATCTTCATTATCTGTATAAATCTCAGTATAGTTAGAAACCATTTCTTGAATTTCTTCGATTGAAAATTCAAACTTTTCTTGCATTAAATCAATTTGTTTTTGAGATAAGAAACTATAGAATATAAAAGATAATATAAAGTCTTTATATTCATATGCTTCTAAATTACCTCTTAAACCATTTGCAGATTGTCAAATTCTATTTGCTAACTCTTGTTTTGTTATTGTTTTTTCAAATTCTTTTTTTGCCATTTTTTCCTTTCTTGTTTTATTTAATAGCCTAATTTATTTAATATTATAATTATATTAAAAAATAATGTTTATTTATGTATAAAGCAGATCTTTTTCTGTATCTAAACTCCTGATTTTGCCAAAAATACAGGGAAATTGCTTGTTTTTAGCTTTTTATTATAAAAAAACAAAAACTTGCTTTTTTACAAGTTTTTGCTTGATTTTATTTAAACTATAAAACAAAATGTTTATAAAAGACTTTTGAATAATTCGATAATCATTTCCCGAGTTTCCCAGTCAACACTAAAAAGCAGAAAATCAACCATTTTTTTGGTTGATTTTATTGTTTTTCATTTTTCTTTATACCATTTTTGATAAAACTCTTTTTATATCAGATCAATATTTAAAATTTTCGTTATTTTCATCAATTTTGTAATTTAAAGTTTCTACTTTAATTATTTCGCCTTTAAATTCAGTTACAACACTTGTTTGAGAATTAAATGCTGCAATAAATTTATCATTTGTAATTTTATCTACAATTCCATTATCTTTATAAAATTTATTTATTAAGAAAATAGAGTATTTTAAAACAACTAGTGCTAAAAAATTAAGTATAAAATGTCCTAAAATATGAGAATCTTTTCATACATAAATTGGTCTAACTTTTAATGTATCTTTTAATGTTCTGAAGTTTTCTTCAATTTGTCATTGTTTATGATATATTTCAATAATTTCTAATGGACTTAAATCAAGTCTTGAGGTTTCATAAACATAAAGTCCATCAAATTTCTCATCTTCTATGATTTTTTCATAATCGAGTTCAAATTCCATTGAACCCACTCTTTTAAAGAATTTATATTTTTTAATTCCAATAATTTCTTCTGCATTAACTCTTCCGATTTTATTTTGTTTCTTTTGGAAATTCTTGATTAATATTTTTCTTTCTTCATAATCTTTTTTTGCTTTTGATGTACTAAAAGCAACTATTCTTCTTCTGATTTTTTCATTCACTCTTTTGCCGTTTCAATGGGAATTATAGTGATATTCTTTATATTTTAATCCTTTATTTATATCCACAAATCCTTCTTTGTCTAAAGCAAATTCTTTAAATTCTTTGCTTGAAGATTTTAATCTATAGGAAATTATAAAATCGATATTTTTTTGCTCTAAATAACGGATATTTCTGTTTATTGACATCCCCTTATCAGCAATAATAGTTACTTTTTTAAGGTTGTAAGTTCTTTCCATTTCTTCAATAAAAGGAATCATTGTACTTGAATCTGCTGTATTTCCTTTAAAAACCTTTATAAAAATAGGAATTCCATTTCTATCAGTAGCCATTCCAATAACAACTTGATCTTCTTTGAATTTTCCGTCTTTTGAATATCCAGGAATTCTTAAACCAGTTCTTTGAAAACTTTCAAAATAAACAGTTGATGAATCATAAAAAACTAATTCAACATCTCTACCTGTTTCCTCTGTAATAATGTTATTTAAATTGGAAAAAATTTCTTTTTCATTATTTACCAAAACATCAAGAAATCTGTAAAAAGAATTTTTAGAAACGCTTATATTATTATCA
>NZ_JBTGVF010000040.1:0-4686 GCF_054343435.1 Mycoplasma sp. 5370 | reverse complement strand
AGTATTAAATATGCGAAAAAAAATAAAAAAATCCCGTCAACTGGGAAAGACGGGATAAATATTAAAATATAGTTAAATTAATGAGCATAAATGAGTTAATAATATAAGATATTTTGTGTAAATTTATGAATAATTATTTTTGTTCACTTTCTTTGAAAAATACCTTTCTTATTATTTTTGCTATTTCATAAGATAATTTTGCAGGAACTGCATTTCCTATTTGTTTTAAAACATCTGATTTAGAACCAACAAAAAGAAAATCATCTGGAAAACTTTGAAGTCTTGCTAATTCACGCGGAGTTAATACTCGGTTCAGTTTAGGATGAACATGAACACCACCATGATTTTCTTTTACTGTTAATGATGGTTTATTATAATCTAATCTTCTAAAAGCATCTTTAAAATTTTTCATTACAGATTGTCCCACAGGTGTTAAAGAAATTTTTTCTATAAATTCTGGTGAGTGTTTAGTAAAAATATGATTAAAATCTTTATTTTCACTTATTTCTTCTAAATCTGCAATCGCATCTTTAACTGTTTTCATTTTTTGTTTGGTATTTTTTAACAATTCAATTGTTTGTTGTACTTTTTCTTTGTCTTTAGAACCAATAAAAATAACTCTTTCACGTTTTTGAGCTACACCAAAATTAGAACTATCAAGTAATAAATAAGAAACAAGATAACCATTTTGAGTAAATATTTGCTCTATTTTGTCAGTTACTTTAACACCATCACTTTCTTTGTAAGATAAAATTCCTTTTACATTTTCTAAAACAAACACAGTGGGTTGTAATTTAATAATTACTTCAATTGTGTGTAAATAAAGTTTATTTCTTTCATCATTTTGAGATCTTTTACCAGCCATTGAAAATCCTTGGCAGGGAAAACCACCTATTACTATGTCAATATCTTTTAATTGACTAAGTTCTTCTTTGGTTTCTTGTAAAGTAATATCACAAGGTGAAATCTCAGTTTTAAAATTTAAGTTATAAGTTAGAGTTGCAGGTTTTCAAAACTCAACTGTTTTTACAATTTCAAAATTATTTTTGTAAAAACCTCAAGTCAATCCACCTGCTCCTGCAAACAAATCTACTAGTCTTTTTTTGCTCATTATTCTCCTTTTATTTATTATTTAAATTATAATCTAAAAGCAAAAAAATACAGGAAAAATCCTGTATTAATTTTGATTTATTGAATTTCAGTTCAATTGTGTCCATCGTAGAATCTAATGTTACTACTTGTTGGAATTGTACTTGGAATGTTACTATCAACTCTATTTGCAACTTTCAATCAATCAGTTAGATCAAATAATGAATGTACTAGAAGTAATTGATCAATCAAGTTGTATTTTTGATCAAATTTTATGTTTGAATTGAGTAGTAATCCTTTAGCTCATTCAATACCGGGTTCTTGTGCTCATTTATGTCATTCTCTTAATAAGTCTTGACGGTGAGCTTCAGATTGGTTACCACCAATATTGTTTGTATTAGCATATTGCACGAATTTTTTACCAAGTTCTCTGATTGATGTTTCATTTTCCAATGTATTTTTAAAGTAGTCAATTCAAGCCTTGAATTTATTGGTATCATTTCCAACTTGTGGAGTGATATAGTTAGCTACTGCTTGTTTTAATGTAACAATTCTTCTATTTTCAAAGAATGTGGTTCTAATAAATTCTTCTTCAATTGCTTTAATTTGTTCTGGTGTAGTTGCTTTTCTTATTCTATCATTGTATTCTTCTGCTTGTTCAAGTGTTAGTTTATAAGAAGAAGAAGAAGAAGAAGGCGCTCCAGCAGGAGTTGATTGTGCTTTTGTTGAAATTCTATTAGTTGCATCACGTTTTATGCTTGCAAGTGGATCTTCTACAAATACATAGTTATCTGCTTCATTTTCAATTTGAATCAATTCTTGAATTGTTGATGCATTTCTAACTCTTGTTCCAAAACTTGTTTTTTCATCTTGTGGCATTTTATTATTTGAAGTAATTTTACCTTGTACTTGCACTTTTTTAGCTTCAATAATTTGTCTTGCTTTTTCTTGAATTGCATCATATTGTGATTGTTGTGTTGCTTCATCAAGTTCTTTTGTTAGTTTATCTTTATTGTATCCATCACCTTCAAGTTTAGCAATTTCTGCTCTAGCATTAGATTTTTGAGATTCTAATCTTTCTCTTTCAGTAGTACGTAAACCTACTGCTTGATTTTTAGCATCTTCTATATCTTTTATACTTGAACTTGGATCATTAATTTTATTCAAGTTTGCAGTTTTAGCAGGAGCAGAATCTGGAATTTCACGGTTAGCTTGCAATGCTTCTGTTTTGAAACTATTTATTATTAATTGAGCTTCATCTTTTATTTTTTCTAATCTTTGTAATGAAGTATTTGGATTATTAATTTCATTTTTTCAATCTACTCCTTTTTTTATAAATTCATATTTACCATAAGAATTTACAAATCTATCTACTAGTCCTGACTGGTCTTTTTTTAATAATTCACCTTTTATTTTATCTTTTTCTGTTGATTCTTCTTTTGCTAATAATTTATTTGCTTCATTGATAGCATTTTGAATATCTTGCACTGTTGTAGCATTAGCTTTAGCATTATTAATTTCATTTATATGATCTGTTTCTGTTAATTTATCTTTAATTAAGTTAAGTTCTGTAACTTTATTAAATGCTTCATCAGTTCTTTGTTTAATATCTTCAATATTTTGTTCAGTTAGATTTGGTGAATTTAATTGATTAGATAGCTCAGTTTTCAAGTTTGGTGTTTCATTACCAAATTTATCACTAATATAAGTTTTAGCTTCATCTCTTAATGTAATTAATGCACCTGTTATACGAACTTTTGCTTCTCTAATTTGACCTGTCGATGAATTTTCACCATTAATTATTTTGCTTTCAGTTGTTTTTAGACTATTACCATCTTTAAGTTTTGCTAATTCTCTTAGTGCAAATTCTTTTTCTTGATTATATTGACTAAGTGCAGTTTCTGCTCTTTGTTTAATACCTTTTAATTTACCTACTCTATTATTTGTTTCTTTTAAGGTACCTTTTGTACCTAATTCAGTTATGAAAGGTTGTTTCTCTGTTTTATTTGGTAAGTTATTAATTGCAGTTTGTGCACTATCAAAAATAGTATCATAAGCATTTGTTATATCACTTAATAATGTATCTAATTCTTGTTCTGTTAAAGTTGCTTGATTATTTGCTTTTAAATTAGATAATCTGTTATCGTAATTTGCTTTTGTTTGGTTACCACCTTCATTTAAACCTTCTAAGATAGGAAGTTTATTAGTTACTGAAGTTACTTTATTATCAAGAATTTTTTGTGCTTCTTTTTTTAATTCTTCAACTCTTCCTACTGAGTCTGCATTTTGTATATCGCTATTTATTTGTTCTCTTCCTCTTTCATTAGTTCCGTTTCTTACTATTAATTTATTAGCAATATTCACAGCTTGTGCTTTAGCACTTGCTAATTCTTCTGCTCTTCTGTTTTCATCTGTTGCATTACCAACAATAGTATTAATAGAACTAATATCAGCATTTTCATTAGCTAAAGTATTAGTAATTTCATTTTTAAAATGATTTTTTCTTTCTTCACTTAAATAACTTAATCCATCAATAGTGGTTTTAGCTGTAGCTTGTTTTTCTTTAAATTTATTAGTTGCTTCAGTTACTGTTGTTTCATATTCTTTTTGTGTTCTACCATCAGCAGATTGTCCATTAAAGGTTCCTATTTTGAAAGATTTAAGAAATTATAGAAAGAGAGAAATAAAAATGAACATATGAAAATTAAACGAAGTCTTATTAGAAAGAGCAATTGGTAATTATAGACGTTTAGTAAGAGAAAATAAAGTAGTTGCAGAAGAAAATTGAGAAAAAAAAGTAAATAGTGCTTTAAATGAGGTTGACTATTTATGACCAAAAGCAGCAAACGAGAAAATGATTAAAATAATGAAAGAAATAGAAAAAATTAGTTTTTATAAATGACTTAATTGAAATCATAAACAAACAATAAAACTAATGATGCTAGGAGGACTTGGGTGCCCAAGCCTTCAACAAAAAACAATGGAATTATTACCAGCATTAATTGAAGCAGCAGGAACAAACGATATTCAACCTATTATAGAAATGTATATTTCAGTTAATTTTGGTGATTTATATATTTTATTAGAAACAGAACAAGGAGAAAAATAAAATGAATATAGACCAATTATATAGATGACTGCTAAACGAAGCAATAAAAGCTTATAAATATTATACAGATAGGGCATTCTATATGACTGCAGACGATGAAGACTGAGAAATAAAATTAATGAAACAAGGAATGGAATATTTATGACAAAAAGCAGCAAGCGAGAAAATGCTTAAAATAATGGAAGAAATAGAAAGTTCAGTTTTAAGCAATAGAAAGTTCGGTTCTGACGAAAGAAGACTAATAAAAGTAATGCTCCTAGCAGGTATGGTTGACGAAGAAAGACAAAAAACAATGGAATTATTACCTACCTTATTTAAGCAAGTAGGGTATGAAAAATTCGACTCCATTATAAGTATGTATGTTGCTGTTAATTTTAACTTAAATATTGTAATAATTAATAATTTTTTAAGAGCATAAATGACTAAACAATTAAAACCTAAATTTTTACTATTTTTCTATACTTAGCAAAAAATGACACATTTTCAAC
>NZ_JBTGVF010000039.1:0-5102 GCF_054343435.1 Mycoplasma sp. 5370 | reverse complement strand
ACAAAAATAGCCAATTTATTTAGTTCGATTGATTCAGTCCTTTCACTTCACAAGCGTAAGTATAATTTCCTAAAAAACATTAAAAACACATTACTTGACAAGATGTTTCCATCTCAAAATTCAAACATTCCAAGTATAAGATTCAAAGAATTTACTCACGCTTGAGAACAGGAAGTTTTAGGGAATTTACTTGCAAGTTATACAGAAAAAAATTCTAAAAATGTTTTTAAAAAAGAAGATGTTTTATCTGTTTCTGGAGAATTTGGTGTAGTAAATCAAATTAGATTTTTAGGAAGAAGTTTTGCTGGTGAAAGTTTAATAAATTATAAAGTTCTAGACATAGATGATATAGTTTATACTAAATCACCTTTAAATAAGAATCCTTATGGAATTATAAAGACAAATTCCTTTAAAAAAGGAATCGTTTCAGTGTTATATTCTGTTTTTAAAGCTAAAAAAGAAAAACTAATTCCAGTTTATATGGAAAAATATTTTTTGCTTGATTCAAGACTAAATAATTTTTTATTTCCTGTAATTCAAAAAGGGGCTAAGAATACATTAATAGCAAAAGATGAAGAACTCTTAAATAAAAAAATCATTATTTCAAATTTACAAGAACAAGAAAAAATTATTAAGTTGTTTTTATCCTTAGACTCTCTCCTTTCACTTCACAAGCGTAAGTTAACAGCATTAGAAAATATAAAAGCAAAACTATTAGAAAGGATGTTTATTTAATGGAACACAAAGAATTAGAATTTGAAAAATCTTTATTAATTAAGTTAAAAAACTATGGTTGAAAAAATCAAAGTATTGAAAATTCCCAAATAAGCGATACACTTGATGGCATTAGCGAAAAAGAATTAGAACAAAACTGAAGAAATATCCTTTTTGAACTTAATAAAGCAACTCTTAATAATGTGCCTTTAGATGATGAAGAATTTGAAGAAATTAAAGCAAAAATCTTTAATTCAGCAAATAAAGTTGTTGAAATTCATAGTTTACTTCAAGGTGAGTCAATCCCTTTTCAAAGAACAAATCCAAATTTAAGTGCAGAAGATAAAAAAGGTTTGATTTATTTAAAAATTTTTAGTAATACAGAAATAAAAGCAGGAAATACTATTTATCAAACAGCAAGACAAGTTTCTGTTTCTGCTCAAAGAGAAAGAAGAATTGATGTTTTACTATTAATAAATGGTTTACCACTATTTTGTTTAGAGTTAAAAACAGCAAATATTGGTATTGAAGATGCTAAAAAGCAATTAATTCAATACGGGAAAAATGGGGTATTTTCCACAGGATTACTTAAATTTGTACAAGTGCTTGTAGCACTAACTCCAAATAATATGGAATATACTTCAATTGTTGATGATTTTAGCAATTTCAACATAAAAGACTTTAGATATTGAAAAAATAAAGATAATCAAATAGTTAATGATATTGATAAAATAATTAACTTATTTTTCAAAATCCCAGAAGCACATAACTTAATTTCTAACGGAACAATAATTAAAGACAATAAATTATTAATCACTAGAAGTTATCAATTTTATGCTATTAAAGCAATTCTTGATAAGATCAATGAAATTAAATACAAAAACGAAAATAAATGCGGATTTATTTGACATACAACAGGTTCTGGTAAAACTTTAACAAGTTTTCAAACAGCAAGTCTACTTTTAAAAAGAGAAATGGTTTCTACTGTTGTTTTTGTAGTTGATAGAATCGATTTAAATGAACAGAGTTTTACAGAGTTTAGTGAATTTTCAAAAATAAATAAAGATAAAATCAAAATTATAAATACTTATGGAATTAAAGATCTAGAAGAAAAATTAAAAGAAACAGCAAGAAACAGCGGTTTATTTAAAACAATTTTTATTACTTCTATTCAAAAACTATCTCAATTAAGAAAAAATTACTTCAAACCAGAAGAAAAAATTGCTTTAATTTTTGATGAAGCGCATAGAAGTAGTTATGGTCAAATGATGAATAAGATTCAAAGTCAATTTGAAAATGCTATTTTTATTGGATTTACAGGAACTCCAATTCACTGAGTTAATCAAAAAAATGAATTAACTACCGAACAAGTATTTGGACCATTACTTCATAAATACACCATTATTAATGGTTTAGAAGATGGAAATGTTTTAAGATTTAGTAATAATTATATAAATTTTGAAAATATGCTTTTAGAATACTTTTATAAAATTCAATCTAATCATTATGGTGAAGAAATTGAAGTTGATAGTACAAAAATAAAATATAAACTTTCTGCTTGGGCAAATCAAGGAAGATTCAATTCAAGTGATTTAGAAATTTATAATTTATTAAATCAGAAAAATAGTTTAGGTAATCCAGAAGATATTATTAAAATTGAAAGATGATTAAAAAACAACGATTACTACGATAATGATAATTTTAAAAAAGTAGTAGTTAAAGATATTTTAGAACACTGAATTAGTACAAGTAATAACAGAAGATATAGTGCGATTTTAGCTACTAAAAAAATCGATGACGCTATCAAATATTTTAAATTATTCCAAGAAGCTAAAAAATCAGTTCCGGAATTAGCAAACTTTAATGTAACTGCTTTATTTGACAAAAATATCGATGCTGTTTCAGAAGAAGAAGCGAAAAACTTTTCTAAACTAGAAGAAATTAAAAATATTTATGATACTTTTGAACAAGATTTCAAAGATAATCCAAAAGTAACCACTGCTAATCTTGATGAAAACTTCAAAAGTGTAATTTCTAAAATTTTTAAAGAAAGACAAATTATAGAAGGTAATAAATATCCAACAGTAATTCTTGATTTATTGATTGTTGTAAATCAAATGCTAACAGGATATGATTCCAAGTATATTAACACCGTTTTTTTCGATAAAATACAGGAAAATGAACATTTAATTCAATCAATGTCTAGAACAAATAGATTAGAAAACGCAAATGATAAACCATTTGGCTCTATCTATTTTTACAGAGAACCTGGAACCATGAAATCTAATCTTCAAAGAGCGCTTGAGATTTATTCAGGAGTTCATAATGTTGATATTGAAGCAGATTCAAGTAAAATACTAATAAGTAATGCTCAAAAATATTATCAAGAAATTGAAGTTATCTTTAATACCTGAAATTATCCAAACTTTGAAGAAGTGCCAAAATATGATCCTAAATCTGAAAATCACATTCTTAAGGAACAACAAAAAAGATTTGTTGGTAATTTTACTAAACTAGAAAAAACACTTACTTCTTTATCACTTTTAAGAAAAGAACCTTATAAAGAACTTTCAAATGTCTTTAATGAAGAAGATATTAATAAACTTAAATTAAGATTTAAGGAAATCGATTTAAATGCTCTTAGAGACAATAAAGAAAAAGATGAAATAGATGAAACAATAAGTGATTTTGATTTAGATTGAATGTCAGAAAGAACTTTAAACACTCAGATGATTGACATTCATTTTTTTGAAGTTCACTTTACATATAAAGGGAAAGTTGCAGAATTAAAAGCACCTATAAACGAGTGAAGTGAAAAAGAATTTCATCAAAAACTGGCACAAGTTGATGCAGATACAAGAAAACTTCTTCTGCAAATTGATGCAGATATTAGTGATGGTAAAACTATAATTGAAGAAATTTACTCACAATTTGGTGGTTTAAAACAATATTTAAATTTCTTAAAAAATAAAGAACTTAATGATGATAAATCTAAATTTAAAGCAACCTATCTTATTGATCAAGATGAAAACATTAGCAAAGTCTTTGATGAACTTTGAGATTTAGAAGAAAGTCGTTGAAAAGAAAATGGAAGAATCGATACTATAGAAAAGTATCTAAAAACCATAAAAGATGAACAACCTTTAAAAGAATACATTCTTTCTAAAAATAAAGACTGTAAATTGTATATAATCTACAAACAATTTAAAGAAGATCTCAAAAACAAAAAAATAAACTAAAACACCCAAAAAAATGGGTGTTTTTTGCGTGGGTGAACTTATGTTTAAATTAAGCTAGATATTGATCTCATTACTAAGTCAATATCTTTATTTTCTAATTCATTAATTATGTGTAAATATATTCTTTCAGTTGTATTCATACTTGCATGCCCTAATCTTCTTGCTACGGAAGCGATAGATACTCCAGCATACAATAAAATTGATGCATGGGTATGTCTTAAGGCATGAACAGTAATTGGAGGCACATTAGCTTTTTTGCACCTTCTTATTAAAATATCATTTATTGTTGAGTTATAAATTTTTTCTTTAAATATAAAAATTGGTTTATCTGGATCTAAATCTTTAATAATTCCAGCAAATTGTGAAGTAGTCATTCAATCAAGTTGTACTTTTCTAATTGAAGACTTATTTTTGGTTGGTAAAAAGCCACCATGTTCTTTGTAATTTCAAGTTTTAGAAACATTTAATGTTTGTTTAACAAAATCAAAATCTTTAGGCGTAACCGCAATAGCTTCAGAAAATCTTAAACCTGTTTTAGCGATTAATAATATTAATCAATCCATGTTTAATTTAGAGTCTAATTTAAGTGTTTTTAAAAGCAATTGCAATTGAAATTGATTTAAATATTTTTGTCTTTTTTCTCTAGGTGCTTTTCCTTTAATAACTACTTTTCTAGTTGGATCTGTTTCTAAATAACCATCATCCAATGCATCAAGTAAGCAACTTTTAAGATGATGATGGAAATCCATTGTTGTTTGTTTTTCATGAGTTAAAGCATATTCGTTTAATAATTTTTGATATTCATATCTATCTAATTCATTTAACTTTAAATTTGGAACTAACTTTATGATTCAATCTAATGTTAATTCATATTTTTTAAAACTTACCTTTCTAATTGAATCCTTTTTATATACATAGATTCAATTTTGAAAGTATTTATAAAGTAAAATATCTGATTTTTTCTTCATTTTTCTCCTTTTTCACCCACGCTCGAAAGAAAATTCATATTTTACTTTATAAAATTATTTTACTTTTGCTTTTTAGAAAAATAAAAAATTACTTAAAATAAATTTTTTTTCATTTCTAAAACTTATGCTTGTGAAGTGAAAGGACTGAATCAATCGAACTAAATAAATTGGCTATTTTTGT
>NZ_JBTGVF010000038.1:0-5469 GCF_054343435.1 Mycoplasma sp. 5370 | reverse complement strand
AACCAAAAAAATGGTTGATTTTCTGCTTTTTAGTGTTGACTGGGAAACTCGGGAACTATATTTTAATATTTATAAAAACTAATTTAATTAATAAAAAAACGGAAAATTAAATTTTCGTTTAGTCTTTGTTATATCATTTGATTTTTTGCAAAATTTAACCCTAAATTGGAATTGAGTTTTTGATAATAAAAAAAAGCTAACATTAAGATGTTAACTTTTTTATATTGTTTAAAACTTTGCGATAATTTAGTTTTATTGAATTTCTGTTCAGTTATATCCGTCAAAGAATCTAATTGTACTACTTGTAGGAATTGAACTTGGAATATTGTTGTCTGCTTTATGTGCTTCATTCAATCAATCTGTGAAGTCAAATAATGAGTGAATTAATACTAATTTATCAATTAATCTATATTTATCATCTCAACTTAGAGTTGTTGAATTTAAGACTAATCCTTTTGCTCATTCAACTCCAGGTTCTTGTGCTCATTTGTGTCATTCTTTTAGTAATTCTTGACGGTGAGTTTCTGATGTTGCACCACCAATGGCATTACTATTTACATATTGAACAAAGTTTCTTCCAAGTTGTTTGATTGATGTTTCATTTTCCAATGTATTTTTAAAGTAGTTGTATCAAGCAACAAATTTATCACTATCATTTGCAACTTTTGGTGTTACATATTGACCAATTTGTTGTTTCAATGTATTCTTTTTCAATTCTATTTACTTCATCAACTGAAGTTGCATTTCTAACTCTTGCACTAAATGTTTCTATTTGTTCTTGTGTTAGTTTATATATAGAAGAAGAAGAAGAAGAAGAAGGCGCTCCTGCAACAGTAGATTCTCCTTTTTGTTTCATTCTTTGAATTGCTTCTTCTTTTGCATCTCTAATTGGGTCACCAACATATGAATAGTTGTCTACTTCGTGTTCAATAGTATTCAAGTTTTCAATTGTTTGAGCATCTTTAATTCTTTGTCCTAATCTGTCTCTTTCATCTTGTCTTGTGATTTTTGGATTACCTGTAACTTTTCCTTGAACTTGAACTTTTTTGTATGCAATAATTTGTCTTGCTCTTTCTTCTATTTGATCGTATTGTTCTTGAGTTGTTGCTTCATCAAGTTCTTTAGTTAATTTCTCTTTATTGTAAGCATCACCTTCAAGCTTAATAATCATTGCTCTAGCATTTGATTTTTGAGATTCTAATCTTTCTCTTTCTTTAGCACGTAAATCGACTGCTTGATTTTTAGCATTTTCTATATCTAACATACTTGAAGTTGGATCATTAATTTTATTCAAGTTAGTAGTTTTAGTAGAAGCAGAATCTGGAATTTCACGGTTAGCTTGTAATGCTTCTGTTTTGAGTTTATTATACATACCTTCTGCTAAATCCTTAATTTGCTTAATTCTAGCAATAGGTGTATTTGGATTATCAAGTTCTTTTCTTCAAATTTTACCGTATTGTTGATCTCAATTTGTAAATGAAGCATTAGTAAATTTATCTACAAATGGATTTGCTTGATTAATATAATCTTGTCTTTTTGCATTTTCTTCTTCAGTTAACTTTCTATTTGCTTCATCAATAGCATTTTGAATATCTTGCACTGTTCTAGCATTAGCTTTAGCAGTATTAATTGCTTCTATATGAGCTGTTTGTGTTAATTTTTCTTTAATTAAGTTAAGTTCTGTAACTTTATTAAATGCTTCATCAGCTCTTTGTTTAATATCTTCAATATTTTGTTCAGTTAGATTTGGTGAATTTAATTGATTAGATAGCTCAGTTTTCAAGTTTGGTGTTTCATTACCAAATTTATCACTAATATAAGTTTTAGCTTCATCTCTTAATGTAATTAATGCATCTGTTATACGACCTTTAGCTTCTCTAATTTGACCTGTCGATGAATTTTCACCATTAATTATTTTGCTTTCAGTTGTTTTTAGACTATTACCATCTTTAAGTTTTGCTAATTCTCTTAGTGCAAATTCTTTTTCTTGATTATATTGACTAAGTGCAGTTTCTGCTCTTTGTTTAATACCTTTTAATTTACCTACTGTATTATTTGTTTCTTTTAAGGTACCTTTTGTACCTAATTCAGTTATGAAAGGTTTTTTCTCTGCATCATTTGGTAAGTTATTAATTGCAGTTTGTACACTATCAAAAATATTATCATAAGCAATTGTCATATTAGTTATAAGTGTATCTAATGCTTTCTCTGTTGTAGTTTCTTTTAAAATATTATCAACTTTAGCAGCTTCAACATCATAATATGCTTTAGTTTGATTACCACCTTCATTTAAACCAATTAATGTATCAAGTTTATTTTGTACTTCATCAATTTTAGGTTGAATAATACCTTTTACTTGTTCTTTTAATTTTTCTACTTCTGTTTTATCAGATTGATTATTAATTGCATCTACAAATTCTTCTTTTCTACCATCATCATTTCTTGGTTTTAATTTATTAGCAATAGAGATAGCTTCTAATTTAGCTTGTGCTAATTCTTCTGCAGTAGTATTTTCAGCTCTTGCATTACCTAAAATAGTATCAATAGATGAAATATCATTGTTTTCATTTTCATTAGTTAAAGTAGAATTAATTTGATTTTTATAATCTGTTTTTTGTGCTTCACTTAAATAACTTAATCCTTCAATAGTAGTTTTAGCTGCATCTTGTTTTTCTTTAAATTTCTTAGTTGCTTCAGTTACTGTTGTTTCATATTGTTCTTCTGTTCTACCATCATCAGATTGTCCATTAAAGGTTCCTGCCTTGTATTGGACTTAGATATAAAAAAAAGAAAGGAGAAAAAATCAATTTTAGATATTTATAACAACATTGATATACGAGATATCCATAAATACTTTGTGAAAATTGTAAAATGTTATAAAACTAAAATCAAAATAAATTATAAATAAAAATTAGTAGAATATTTTAGAAAAACAAGATTAAATTGCGATATTCTTTTAAAGAAAAGATGAAGATTTTTATAGTCATATTTAAGGTACTATTTTTTAAATTATTTTAAATTAAAAATAACTAAAATTATCGTAAATATAGAGTAAAATTTTAGGAAAAATAAACCAAAAATCCCAATTTTTTCCGTATTTTCGTAACAAAATAAATTCTGTGGTAATATTAAAATGTGACTAACACTTTAGTCACATAAGGAGGTGAAAAATGTATTTAAAATAAAGGTTCAAAAGTGGAGCGAATTTTAATTTTAATAATTATAATTCTAATATTAATTAAATTTTAAAATAATTAATACATTTTCCACTAACCTTAAATAAAAACTCCATTTTAAGGGAATGGAGTTTTTTTCATTAATTAAGTTGAACTTAATTAATTAGGATTGTGAAAATGTATTTATACTATTATTATAGCACTTTTTGGCAATGTATTCAATTTTTTTGTAGAAATTTTTTTTGAATAAAAAATATTATCTCGTAAAGTAATGTTTTATTATTTAAAAATATTTTATTAAACAATGTAATATAATATTAATATGTATAAAAGAAAAGGATAAAAATGAAATTAGATAAATATCTTGGAGAAACAACTGAATATGAAAAAAAAGAAAAAATAGAAAAAAAGGATTTCTATAGTTGATTAAAAACAGTAAGTGCTTTTGCTAATACAAACGGTGGAAAAATCTTTTTTGGTATAGAAGATAAAAGTGATAAATTAGTGGGATTAACAGATATTTACAAAGACTCTGATTATATTAGTAGCGTCATAAAAGATGTTATGGAACCACTTCCATCTTTTGATTTAAAGATTTATGAAGAACAAGACAAAAAATTTATAGTTTTAGATGTAAAAAAAGGTCAGCAAACTCCTTATTATCTAAATAAAGGCGGTAGTTACCTTGCTTATAGAAGAATAGGAAATCAAAGTGTAGTCATAAAGGGAAACGATTTAAAAACTTTAATTCTTCAAGGTTCTAATGAAACTTGAGATAGTTTTAAAACAAATATTAGTTATGATGTATCTTCCTTTAGTTATTTAATTTCATTTTATTATCAAATTACAGAACATAAACTCACACTAAAAGACTTTAAATCCTTTGGATTAGTTTCAAATGATAATTATTTAAATAATAGTGGAGCACTATTAGCAGATGGTCAAATAGTAAGACATTCAAGAATTTTTGCAACCAGATGAAATGGATTAACAAAAACACATTCACTTGCAGAAGCTTTAGACGATGAAGAATTTAGTGGTAATTTATTATATTTATTAGATTCTGGAATTAAATTCATTTCCAGAAATTCCAAAAATATGTGAAAAAAGATAGATTTTGGTCGTAAAAATTATCCTGATTATCCTATGAAGGTAATCCAAGAAGTTTTGGTTAATGCTTTAATTCATAGAGATTATTCAATTAAAGGAGCTGAAGTAACTATAAACATTTTTGATGATAGAATGGAAATTTCTTCACCTGGTGGAATGTATAATGGTAAATTAATACAAGAAGAAAATATTGAAGAAATCAATTCTGAAAGAAGAAATCCAATTATTGCCGATCTTTTTAGTAGATTAAATTTAATGGAAAGACGTGGTAGTGGTTTACTCAAAATATTTGATTATTACCAAAAAGAAGAAAATTATAGTCAAAAGTTAAAACCGGAATTTAAATCAGATAATAGAAGATTTACTGTGATTTTAAAAAATTTAAATTATAAACAAAATATTGAAGGTTTTGAAATAGAAGAATATAAGGAAAATACAGAAAATCTAAATTTTAAAATTGATTATAAACAAAAAGATAAAAACTTAGTAAAACCGGAGATAAATCAACAAACCGGAGATAAATCTGACAAAACACCGGAGATAAATCAACAAACCGGAGATAAATCTGACAAAACACCGGAGATAAGCACAGAAACCGGAGATAAAAAAATAAAAATTAATAAAAAAGAAAAACAGTATCAATTAATTATTAATTATGCTAAAAACAAAGATTTTTTTAAAACTAGCGAAGTAGAAAAAATATTAAAAATAAAATATTCAAGAGCAAATGAAATAATAACTAAAATGATTGAAGAAAAATTATTAATAAAAGAAGGTTCTAATAAAAATAGAATTTATAAATTAAATAAGTAGTAGAAAAAGTAGTGCAGGGGAAGTGTTTGAAGTGTAAGTGTAAGATATTTTTAAAATTCTCTTATCTGCTTTTTTAATTTTCCAGTTAAAACTAAAACTAACTGATTGACCCTTATTTTTGGGAAATTTTAATATTTTTTATAAAAATAGTGAATTTTAATGATAGAATATAAGTAAGTGATTTGGGCCCGAACCCCCCACCCATACCAGGCACTATAAAAACAATACGGTATAGAACTGAAAATTAGCTTTCCGGTCGGGGATAATGGCTAATTTTTTTATTCATGTTAATTAAAAAACAAAAGAAAATATAAGGTAAAGTGGGACAATTTATTGGGACACATTTTACCAGTGATATCACTGGTAAAAT
>NZ_JBTGVF010000037.1:0-5925 GCF_054343435.1 Mycoplasma sp. 5370 | reverse complement strand
TCCCATACTTTAAATTTTACTTTAAAGTGGTGCACTTGATCTTACAATTAAGCATAAACATTTAATAATTTGTTTATGCTTTTTTTAATAAAAAAAGATAAAAATTTAAAAAAAAGTTTAAAATATATTTATTATAAGAATAGGAGAAAAATGATTAAATTTATAGAAAAATTAACAAATTCTAACTTTTCACTTGAAGCTGTATTCAAAGGTGAAAAGTTTGATTCAAATGTTATTGAAAAAAAATTCGCTTTAACTGAATTTATTACAGAGAAAAAAGCTGTAATGTTTTTAGGAGATAAATCAGAGTTTAAATTAAGTGATTTAGATTCTTTATTAGATAAACTTGTTTCATTACCAAGAGTTTATGAAGTCAAACTTGAAAGTTTTGTAAATGAAGAAGTTTCATTAACAACACTTGCAACAAGATTATTAGAAAAATATGAATTTGTAAATGCAAATATTTACAACGTAAAAACAAACAAAAAAGAAGAAAAAAACGATTTATATGTTTTAGTAAGTAATTTAAGTTCTTTAGATGCTGAACTTAAAAAAACAAAAGTATTAGTTGAATCAGTAAATTTTGCAAGAAATTTACAAGCAACCCCTCCAAACATTTGTAACTCAGAATGATTAGCCGAAAAAGTTAAAGAGCAAGTTTCACAATTTAAAAACTTAAAAGTAACTGTATTAAACAAAAAAGAAATTGAAAAACTTGGAATGGGACTTTTATTATCAGTAAATAAAGGTTCTATGTATGAACCAAGATTAGTTGCTATTGAATACAATGGAAATCCTGATTCAGAAGAAAAAGTTGCATTTGTTGGGAAAGGTATTACTTTTGACTCTGGTGGTTACAACATTAAAACCGGAAGAAGTATGCTTGGAATGAAATATGATATGTCAGGAGCTGCAATAGTAGCTTCTGCATTAAATGCGATAGCACAATTAAATCCTAAAGCAAACGTTGCTGCAGTATTAGCAATTACAGACAACAGAGTAAATGGCGATGCTAATTTACCAGATGCTGTTTGAACTTCAATGAATGGAAAAACAGTTGAAATCAATAATACAGATGCTGAAGGAAGATTAGTTCTTGCTGATGGAATGACATATGCTATTAGAAATTTAAAAGCAACAGCAGTTATTACAGTAGCTACATTAACAGGTGCTATTTTAGTTGCTCTTGGACATACATTCACAGGAACATTCTCAACTTGTGATTGCTTATGAAATAAATTAGATGAAGCTGCAAAACAACAAAACGAATTAATTTGAAGAATGCCTTTACACGATGATTTTGCTAAATTTATTAAAGGTTCAACAGTAGCAGATTTAAAAAATACTGACTTAACTGGAAATGGTGGTTCTATTTCTGCTGCTATGTTCTTAAAAGAATTTGCAGAAGGAAAATATTTTGCTCATTTAGACATTGCTGGAACAGCAGAAACAGGTGAAAAACCTATGGGTGTAATGGTTAAAACATTAGTTCAATATGCATTAAACAAAAAATAATAAAGATAAATTACAAACACAAACAAACTTGTTTGTGTTTTTTTACTAAATTCTTTATTTTTCCTTTATTAATCATAAAAAATATATAAATATTCATTATAAAAATGCACCAAAAAGTATATATTATTTGGTGCAAAAATGTAAGATTGTGATATAATAATTTTGTATAAATTCACCAAAAAGTTTATGTTATTTAGTGCAAAATAAAGAAATAAAGGAAAAATATGATAAGTAAACAAATAGAAGAAATAATGTATAAAAATAGGGGACAAATATTTACTGTTTCTGATTTTCTAAATTTAGCTTCTGTAAATACAATAAAATCTGCTTTGTTACGATTAAAAAACAAAGGTAAAATTCAACACTTAATGAGAGGTTTTTTTGTTTATCCAAATTATATAAGACTATTAGATGAATATTCTTTGCCTTC
The DNA here is from genome assembly GCF_054343435.1 of Mycoplasma sp. 5370. Taxonomy (NCBI): domain Bacteria; kingdom Bacillati; phylum Mycoplasmatota; class Mollicutes; order Mycoplasmatales; family Mycoplasmataceae; genus Mycoplasma; species Mycoplasma sp. 5370. Next base: position 3,980 of record NZ_JBTGVF010000037.1, on the reverse strand, counting down.
TCCTATAGAACTGGCAGAAAAAATTGCAAAAAAGTATGATTTTATTTTAACTCCTACAGGAAATACTGCATTGAATATGACAGGTATTTCAACTCAAGTACCAAATGTTTGTTTATTTTTAACAAATTGAAACTATAAAAAATACAAATATAAAAATTGAGATATTGTTTTCAAAAAAACAAGCAATAATTTAATTAATGGATTTAATTTATATCAAAATTTAATTATACAAAGCATAAAAACACTAGGACCTAATATAAGTCAAGAAAATATAGAAATATTAAAAAATTTTAAAACTAAGAATAAAGTACACTTTACAGATAAAATTAAAAAATTACCAAATTGGATTTTTAATATTATTCAAAAAATTTAAGGACTACTATGAAACATTTACAACAAATTACAAAACTAATTAATAAATATAATGGATTAATTAGTGCAAAAATTTTAAAAGATAATAATATTCCTACTTGATACCTTTATTATTTGTACAAAAAAAATAAATTAGAAAAACACAAAATAAAAGGTTTTTACGTGCATTGTGATTATTTTAACTTAGACGAAGAATTTACTTTTCAATCCAAACACAAAAATGTTATTGTTAGTCATTTAAATGCTTTATATTACTGAAATTTAACAGACCATCATATTTGACTTAATCATTTTACCACTTCAAACAAAAGTATTAAATCCGAATACAAAATTTACAATGTAAATAAAAAACTCTTAAATTTAGGTGTTGTTACAATAAAAAATCAGTGAGGATTACCTATAAAAATTTACAATATGGAAAGGACTTTAATAGATATTTATAAAGATAGAAAAAATATGATTAGAGAAATATATTTAAAAGCATGAAAAACTTATCTATTAGAACCTATCCATCCTACTAACATAAAGCGATTATTATATTATGCTAAAAAATTCAAAGTTCAATATGAAATTAAAGCAATATTAAATTATTTAGGCGTTTGAGAGAAAATGAGAGAATTAGCGAATTTAAAATAAAAATAAGAAAGTAAATATGAGTAATAAATTAATAAAAAATTATAGTGATTCTGTAAAAAATAAAGTGAAACATATCAATAATAAATATAAATTACCTCCAAATACAGCATTAAACACCTTTTTTATGTTAGAGTTTTTAAAATTAGTAGCAGAATCTAAATATAATAAAGAATTTGTAGTTAAAGGAGGGATGCTATTACTAAACAAATTAGGGTTAGATAAGAGATGAACTAAAGATATTGATTTTTTAAGTTTAAATAGTGATATAAATTTAGTTGAAAGCAAAATCAAAGAAATAATAAGAACGAATTCATAAATTAAATTCTAAGTGTTACCAAAAACAGAAAATATTAGAGAACAAGAATTATATGGTGGCATTAGAACATACCTTAAAGCATCTTTAAATAAAATAGAAACATTTTTTCATATTGATATTACAATTAAAGACGTTATTTATCCTAAAATTGTTAATAATGTTTATAATACATTAGAAAAACAACCTTTTAAATTACAAGAATTTCCTTTAGAAACTGTTTTTGCTGAAAAATTACACTCTTTATATGAATTAGGAGTGAATACATCTAGGTTTAAAGATTTCTTCGATTTTAATTTTTTAATAAATAATGTAGAAATAAATAGTTTAAAGCAAGTAATTAATTTAGTTTTTAACCATCGTAAAACCATTTTTAATATAAATACTATGATTAATACAATTCTTAAAGTTAAAAATTCAAATAATATACAAAAATTATGAGATATTTATAAAATTAATATTAAAAGAGATTTAAAATTAGAAGAGATACTAAATAAATTACAAGAATTACTACAAAGGATTTTCAATGAATAATAGTAAAGAATTAGAGTTTATAAAAAAATATAAATATTATCGTAATAAAAAACAATTAGACAGTAGTGAATTTAGTAATTATTTATATGAGTTTTTTAAAAATAATACTTTAGATTTGTTTGAATTAGAAATTATATTAAAAAATCAAGTAAAAATATTTTTAGAAATACAAGATTTATGTGGATTCACATCAGTTAGAATATAAATAAATTTTTATTCAGGTAGTGTAGGAAGTGTAAGAAATTTTTGTTTTTTTACTAAATTCTTTATTTTCCTGTGTTTTATAGTTGAAAATTAAATATTAACCTATTTTGCCTTATTTAAATCCAACATTTATTATTTATTATGATTGTATTTTACGGGATTATAATAGTTAGTCGATTTAGCAAGTTAAATTTATCTATATGATTTTGAATGTTTCAAGTAGTAATGATAACTTTATATTATTTATGAGATTGAACGTTAATTAGAAGAAAAGAAAATTCGCTATATAATAACTTATATTCACAATACGCACCTATTATTTCTAATTATTTAACTCAAACTTACACCACAACAATTAATAACACTGATAATAGTGATAACATTTCTAAAATAATTAATATTGATATGAGTCAAAACTATTTATCCCAAGGTTCTAACCAAAATAAATTAATTAACAATCAAGGAACTAAAAAAATTGAAAGTAAAAATAATGATGTTTCGTTAGATAAAATAGATGATTTATTAGAAGATAAAAGATTAAATAGGTTAGTGGAAGATAAAAGATTAAATAGGTTAGTAGAAAATAACGCAGTAAGTCCAAAAGAAATAGAGAATCAAAAATTAAGTTATTTTAATGAAGATAGTGATATATTTTAATATATTTAGATGCTAAGTGATTGTAAAATCCACAGTGATATATTTAGATGCCTGGCATCTTTTTTATTTAATTTTTAAAAACGCACAAAAACACCTATTTTTTCAACGGTAATTTCTGGATGGTGTATTTATACTCCCAAAGTATTCTCGTTGATTATAGCGAACGCATGGACGTTACAGAGTAGGTTTTAGTTAATATAATGCGTAGAGTTTTTTAGGTTATATATGATTGGTAAAAATTAATACAAAAAAATTCGGATTTAACCGAAAAAAATCTATAATCTGGGAAAAGTTTTAATTCATATTCTATTTCAATTTCAATATTAAATAATTTAGCATAATACATTAATCTCTCTAAGTTAATAGGTTCTTCACTTTCATATGTATAATAATTTCAACAATTTAAATATAATTCATAATCCATAATATTTTTTGATAAATATAAATTAATTAATGTTCTTTCTTTATCATATATGTGAAATTTATGCCCATAATTATCAGTATAAAGAATTTTACCTATATTAATATATCGATTTTAATATATAAAAGGTTGTTCATTTTTAGATTTTAAGTTTGTTTTATCTACTTTATAGTTTATAGGTATAGCATAGTGATAATATTCTGAATCATTTATCATACAATTTAAATAAGCACTTGAAAAATGACTATAAATTATCTTAGGATTTGCTAAATAAAATAAATAATATTCTTCATTTCAACAATTATCGTGAAATTTAACATCATAATATACACCTTTTGAATATTTTTTAATTATATTATATTTTATTAGTGAATTTAAAAAACTACGAGTAAATCCTAATTCTTCTCATCTTTTTGTAGTAAAACATCCGTCTTTTTTAGATATTTTTAAATATTTTTTTCAGTATTTAGATTTTTTATATGTTTCCATTTTACTCCTGTGTGTTTTTTATGAATTTAATTAAAATATTTAATGTCTCTTTAAAATCTATTTCTTTAATATTATAATTATACTATAAAGGACCCACACCTTGTGAATTCAAGATAATTAAGCACTATTTTAATGGTGTTTTTTATACCTTACAACAGTAAATATATTAAATTTTTATTTAAAGCACCATAAATGTATAATATTTACCAAAATTAGCACCCTAAAATATAAACTTATTATATAAATACTGCTAAATATTTAATTAAAACCTAAAAGCAGTATGAATTTATACTTTACGATGCAAATTATTAATCAAAATGTCCCGGGGTATTTATTAATCAAAATGTCCTCCTT
>NZ_JBTGVF010000036.1:0-6427 GCF_054343435.1 Mycoplasma sp. 5370 | reverse complement strand
CTCCTTAAATAAAAACATAAATTTGGTGTCCCAAATTTATGTCCCTGTTTAAAGTTATTTTATTTTTTATTTTCAAAAAAAGGAAAATATGCTACAATATATTTTGTTAGTAGAGGTGTAGTTCAATGGTAGAACAACGGGCTTCAACCCCGTGTGTTATGGGTTCGAGTCCTGTCACCTCTGCCATTTTTTTATTCCTTTTTTCAAGTAATAGAGTTTTTAGTAACACTTAAAATATTTATATTTTCTTTTGAAATATCTTTATTAATAATACTATTTGCAATTAATGTTTCTATATTTCTTTTAATAAATAATTTAATAGGGCGAGCACCAAAGTTTAACACATCTGTATTATTAACAATGTAATTTAATAATTCATTTTCATAAACAATAGAAAATCCTGTATTTTCTCTAATTCTAGTTAATAATTTATCTAATTCAAGTTTAGCAATATTTTTAAGAACATCTTTTGATAAAGGATTAAATTTAATAATTTCATCAATTCTATTTAAGAATTCTGGCTTAAAATGCTCAAGTAATTTTTCTTTAATTGTTTCCATTGAAATTTTAGGATTATCTAGAATTTCAAGAGCTGCAATATTGCTTGTCATAATAATGATAGTATTTTTAAAATTAACCTTTCTTCCTTTAGAGTCTGTTAAAGTTCCATGGTCCAAAATTTGTAATAATATATTAATAACATCAGGATGTGCTTTTTCTATTTCATCAAATAAAATTATAGAATAAGGATTTTGTCTAATTTTTTCAGTTAGTTGTCCTCCTGTTTCATAACCAATATAACCTGGAGGAGAACCAATTAATTTAGATACAGAGTGTTTTTCCATATATTCAGACATATCTAATCTAATCATTTGTTTTTCTGAGTTAAATAAAAGAAGGGCTAAAGCTCTTGCAAGTTCTGTTTTTCCAACTCCAGTTGAACCTACGAAAATAAAGGAACCTATTGGTTTATCTGGATCATTTATATTTGCTTTTGATCTTAAAATAGCTGCATTAACTAATTCAATTGCTTCGTCTTGTCCTTTGATTATATTTTTTAAATCAGTTTTTAAATTTAATACTTTAACTTTATCTTCTTCAATTAATTTAGCAACAGGAATTTTAGTTCATTTTGAAACAATTTTTGCAACATCTTCAGCTGTTACTTCGTCTTTTATAAAGGAATTAGTGCTATTTTCTATTTTTGTTTCTATTTCTTTAATTTGATTTTCCACTGCTGGAATTTTATTATAGATAATTTCAGATGCTTCTTTAAATTTCCCTTCATTTTGAAAAATTTTAAAATTATTTTTTAAATCATCAAGATAATTTTTTAATTCAGCAATTTTAGAAGTTTGGTTTTTTTCTTCATTAAAGATTTTTTCTTTTGATTTTATTTCTAATTCTAAATCTTTTATTTTTTCGTCTAATTCCTGTATTTTTTCTTTGTTTTCGTCATTTTTTGAACCTTTTAAAGAAATTTTTTCCATATTCAATTTTGCAAATTCTTGTTTTAATTTTTCAATTATTTCAGGTTGATAATTAGTTTCTACTTTTAAAGTAGCACTAGCTTCATCTACTAAGTCAATTGCTTTATCTGGTAGAAATCTATCACTAATATATCTTGAAGAAAGATTTGCAGCAGCTACTAATGACTCATCGGAAATTTTAATTTGATGGAAATTTTCCATTCTATTTTTAATTCCTCTTAAAATTGTTATAGTGCTTTCAATTGAAGGTTCACTTACATCTATTTTTTGCATTCTTCTTTCAAGTGCTGCATCCTTTTCGATATAAATTTTATATTCTTCAAGAGTGGTTGCACCAATTAATTTTATTCCACCTCTTGCCATAATTGGTTTAATAATGTTAGCAGCATCCATAGCGTTATTACCATTTCTTCCTGTTCCAATTAAAAGATGAATTTCATCTATAAAAACAATAATTTCACCGTTAGAATCTTCAATTTCTTTAATTAGTTTTTTTAATCTATCTTCAAATTGACCTTGGTAAGAAGCACCAGCAATTATAGAAGCTAAATCTATTTCTCATACTTCCTTATTTTTTAAACTTTCAGGTACATTACCTTCAACAATTTGTCTTGCCAAACCTTCAACAATAGCTGTTTTCCCTACTCCTGGTTCTCCAACAAGAACGGGATTATTTTTTGTTTTTCTTGAAAGAATTGTTATTATTCTTCTGATTTCTTCATCTCTTCCAATTACTGGATCTAATTTATTTTTTAGTGCCAAATCAGTTAAGTTTTTCCCAAATTCTTTTAAAGGGCTTTTGTTTTCTTTATATTCAAAATTCATATTATCACTCCTTTTTATTTTTTTCTAAACAAATTATAGCACATTTTTTGGCAGTCTAATAAAAAGAGTGCCAAATTTTTTGAAATAAAAAAATGAAGTTATTAATAACTTCAAATTAATGTCTTTTCTTTCTAGAAATTTCTTTAATTGATTTTATAAGTTCTTTTGCAATAATTTTACCAATTTCTTTTCCTGCGGACTTAGCAGCAGTTTTTGCTAGTGTTTTAGCAAAAGATCTAACTTCTTTGGAACGAATGAATTTATATCATTTTAATTTTAATTCTTTAGTTTTATCTGAAGTTACATTAACAAATTCATTTGCTTTTCTTTGTGCTTCTGCTTCATTATCCCCTTGTGATTTATAGAAAAAGACAAGAACTTTTTTATAAATTTCTTTTTGTTTTGAAAGTTCATTAGCTTTTATATCTTTTACTTTAGAATAATCAAAATCATTTTCATTTCCTTCAAATTCGCTATCAGAAGGTTGTTCTTCTGTTTCTTCGTTTGAACTTGTTGTTTTTGAAGGATTTGCAGGAGCAGGGTTTTCTGGATTGTTATTTACAGGGGTTGTTTGAATGTTTGAACCTGGTTCACTTGGATTTTCATTTGAAGGGGTTGTAGGAGTTGTAGGGGTTGTAGGAACAGGTTGTTCTGGGGTTGCAGGTTGTTTGGTTTCTGAATTATTATCACTTTTAGCTTGTTGGCAAGAAACAATAAATAAAGCAGAAACTGGTAAAACAGTTAGTGTACTTAATGTTAAAATTTTTGCTTTTTTCATATATTTTCCTTTTTTAAGTTTATGATAATACCATTTTACAAAAAAAAAAAAAAAAGCAAGTTTTTGGCAAAAAAAGAAAAATCCCTTTAGAATTTTCCTTATTTTTAATATTTTTAGTGTTTCTTTCTTTTTATAACTTCTTTAAGTGAATAGAAAATCTCTTTTGCTAAAAGTTTTCCAATTTGTCTAATGGAACGTTGTTTAATTGCTGTTTTAACAAAATTTCTAACTTGTTGAGAACGAATGAATTTGTATCATAAAACTTTTAATTCTTTTGGATTTGTACTTTTATTTATAAATTCAGTTGCCTTTTTATTTGCTTCTTCTTCTGAATTTCCTTGTCATTTATAAAAAGGAACGAGAATTTTTTTAAAAATTGCTTTCTTTTTAGATACTTCGTTTTCTTTGTATGCTTTTACTTTAGAGTAATCAGAATCATTTTCATTATTGTCAAAATGTTCATCACTAATTTGATTTTCATAATCTTTGTCATCTTCATCATCTTTAGGATTAGAATCAGAAGGAGTAGTTGATTTTGGTGTTACAGGATTTGGATCAGTATTTAGAGGTGCTGGTGAAGCAGGAGCAGGATTAGTTGGTTGGTTAGTTTGATTTCCTGATTCAGTTTTAGTTTGTTGGCAAGAAACAATAAATAGAGCAGAAACTGGTAAAACAGTTAGTGTACTTAAAGATAAAAATTTAATTTTTTTCATATTTTCCTTTTCTTTTTATTTTTATTAGTTTCATTTTACAAAAAAAAAAAAAAAAGCAAGTTTTTGATAAAAAAATAAGAAAACAGGCATTTTTATCCTGCTTTCTTAAACTTTTAATTTTATGAAATAACTTTAGCAATAATTTGAGAATACAAAACATAACCAAAATTTTTGCTATCTATGGATGAAAGAACATTTTTACCTAAAACAAAATATTGATTTTCTTTTAGGTGAATTTCTAAATTATGCATTTGTATTTTGTTTTTATTATCAAAATAGTTTCTTTTTAGAAAATATTTTATCTTAAAAGATTAATTGCCCTTTTTTTGTATGTTAAAAATGAGATTAATAAATAAAATAAATAATAACCAACACTTATTATTAATCAAACAAGTAAACTAATACTTAAAAAATATGAATAGTTTATCTCTAAAAGTTTAAATCCAGGACTTATATTTATAACAAGATAAAATGAAGCAAAAAATGAAGGAATTAAAAATATTAAAACCGATAAACTTAAAATAAGATAAGAAAAGGAATGGTATAAAAATATATTTAAAACTTTTGTTTTTAAAAGTTTTAGAATTCCAATTACTCTATTTTTAGAATCTGTTAAAAATTTAGAAAAAAGAATAATTGTAATAAAACTAATTGCAGAAACAACAATAACTAAAAGTAATAATAAGTAGGCAATGAAATTATTACCAACTGCTAATTGTTTATAAACTTGGGAATTATTTGTTGTTAATTTTAAATAAGGATTAATTTCTTTTAATTCTTCTTTTAAAAGATTAGTATCGTAGTTGGGTTTTGTAAAAATTGTAAAAGTTGGTTGATATTCTGATGCAAAATATTTAAAGTTACTATCTGTTGTTTTGAGTTCAGGATTAGTGCTTTCAAAAAAACCAACAACTTTAACTAAAAAATCATTATATCCTGTATTTAATTCTAAAAACGAATTAAGTTGCACGTCATATTTTTCTTTAATTTCTTTACTTAAATTAATTTCTTCATATGATTTAGCTTTTTGACCTTCAATTATTTGGTCAGTATCATTTATAACAGAATAGGACTTGATATTTATTTCATTTTCATTAGCACATTATATTTAGTTATTTGATTAGTTTTTCTTAGTGAAAAACCTTTAAAAAAATAATTTTCATTTGTTTTAATAAAGGAAGAAAGGGTTTTTGAAGAAAAGAAATTTAAGTTTTTGTTTTCAAAATTTAAAGAATTATTAATTGCACTAATAGTTAATTCCTTTTGTAAATTGCCAAAATTTACGTTAACCTTATCATTGATTTTTAAATTATATTTTTTTGCAATTTCTTCTGAAATTATAAATTCATTTTCATTTTCTGGAAAATTTCCTTCTATATTTAAATACTTCAACCTATCTTTAAAAAAGTTGTCATTTTCAATAGTTTGAAATTTTAATATTTCTTTTTCGTTGTTAATTACAAGTTTTACTACATAATTATCATATGTATCTAAACTATAATTAATTGATTCTAGTTGCTTTATTTTTTCTTTTTCTCCAGGATTAAGTTCATAAGATTGATTAATTTGTTTTGTTATAAACGCTTTATCAAAATCTGAAAATCTTGTATTTTCATTTTTAAGAGCTAAATTATTGCTTGAAAATAGCATAAAAATAGGGACTATTAAAATCGCTATTAACATAATAATAAAAGAAATAAAGAAAGAGTATTTCTTTTTAGTTATGTCAATTAAACTTAAATAAGGAGCAGGTAATAATTTATAGAATTTATTTCTTTTTTTACTTATTTTGTGATTAAAAATTTCTTCTTTTGGAGTAGGTGTTTTCTCTTCATTCTTTTTAAATTCCTTTGCATTTAAGTCATAATAGCTATCAGCATATTTTTTAACTAGATCAATATCGTGAGAAACAACAATAACAAGTTTATTTTGTGATATTTTATTAAATATATCAAAAATTTTATGGGAATTTTCTTCATCTAAGTTGCTTGTTGGTTCATCTGCAAGCAAAATATCAAAATCTCTTACTAGAGACCGAAGAATAGTTACTCTTTGTCTTTCTCCTTCAGATAATAGTTTAACCTTTTTCTTTAAAAGTGTTTCATCTAACTCTAAATCTTTTGCTAGCTCAATAATTTCTTTTTCATCAATAGTTTCAGAATTAACATTTAAAGAAATTTTTATATTTTGAAAAGCGTTTAAATCTTCAATTAAGTTAAAATCTTGAAAAACAAATTCAATTTTTGGGTTTTCTTTCTCAAAGGTAATAGTTCCAAAATCAGGATTGATTAAGTTACTAATTATGTTTAAAAAAGTACTTTTACCACTTCCTGATTTACCTAAAATACAGAAAATTTGTTTATTTTCTATATTTAGTTCCTTTATATCTAAAACTCTTTTGTTTTTAAAAGACTTTTTTAAATTTGAAATTTTAATCATTTTCTCCTCCTAATAAAAATAATAAAATAAAAGATCTTTTTTCAAGACCTTTTTCTATTTATAAATATTATTATAAGGTTTAAAAAAATCTTGATTTATAGACAAAAATAGTGTTAAAAATTTTAACCCTAAATTTTTACTAAATTTCTATACTTAGTTAATTTTATTGTTTAATTCATCTA
>NZ_JBTGVF010000035.1:0-6867 GCF_054343435.1 Mycoplasma sp. 5370 | reverse complement strand
ACAATTTGCTGCGACGTTATAAAATAATGTTAAGTTTTTGTGTCCATGTTTATTTCCGCATTTTTTCTTTATATTCGTTTTAATAAGATTATTTTCCAATACCATTTATTTCATTTTTTCTAGATAAAGTTATTGATCCTTCTTTTGTAACAAGTAAATCATCTTCAATTCTTGCTCCACCAAAACCTTCTATATAAATACCAGGTTCAACTGTAATAACCATTCCTTCTTCTAATACAAAATCACTTAATGATGAAACATTTGGTAATTCATGAACATCAATTCCAAGACCATGCCCTGTAGAGTGAACAAAATATTCACCATATCCTTTGGATTCAATATAATCTCTACATACTTTATCAACTTCAGAAGCTTTTATACCTGGTTTTACAAATTGTCTTCCAAGTTGTGCAGCTTCTTTAACAATTTGTAAAATTTCTTCTTTTTTAGGATCTACTTTTGAGTTATTAGGATTAAAAATAAATGTTCTTGTTATATCTGCTCCATAACCTTTATAAATAGCACCAAAATCAATTTTTAATAAGTCTCCTGACTTAACTACTGCAGAAGTTGGGTGGTGATGTGGAACTGCAGAATTAGCTCCCGCAGCAATGATAGAATCAAAACATTCTTTTTGTGCACCTTTTTCTTTCATTAAAAAGTTTAATTTTCTATCAAGTTCTTGTTCGCTTTGTCCTTCTTTAATTTCTTTTAGTAATTCATCATAAGCCTCTAGTGAAATATCAATAGCTTTTTTAATTAATTTTACTTCTTCTTCATCTTTTAGTATTCTAAGTTTTTGACCTGAAATTTCAACTATTTCACTGTTTGGAAATGATTTTTTTATTCTATTTAACTCAACAAGAGTTATATAATCAGCTTCAACTCCAATTCTTTTGTATTCTTTGCTTTTAGAAAAATTATCTCAATTTTCTTTGTTAAATAAAACTAATTCAGCATTTTTTACTTGTTTTTTTGCATATTCATAGTAACGTCCATCAACAAAAACATATGATTTATTTTTTTCCATCACAGTAATTCCATCTGTTGATTGAATTGTTGATAATCAAAGTCTTGTTTGTGGAGCAAATGAAATTATTGCATCTAATTTTTTCTCTGTTAATGTTATATCTAAATATTTTCTATTCATTTTTAACTTATCTCTTTTCTTATTTTTTTTCTTTATGTGATGTATGTTTGTTGCATTTATGACAGTGTTTAGACATTTCTAATTTTTCTGTCTGTGTTTTTTTGTTTTTTGTTGTTATGTAATTTTCCATTTTACATTCATTGCATCTTAAAGTAACACCTTCTCTTGGCATTTTTCCTCCTAATATAAAATAATAATTTAATTAATTTAATTTTAACAAAAAGAAGAAAATATTTTTAAAATTAGATTTTAATAAAAAACTCTGCATTTATAATAAAGCAGAGTAGAAACTAAAATTTAAATATAGTATTTATTCTTTTATAAAGGAAACACAAGGAAAATTATTTTTTTTCTTTATGTGATGTATGTTTGTTGCATTTATGACAGTGTTTAGACATTTCTAATTTTTCTGTCTGTGTTTTTTTGTTTTTTGTTGTTATGTAATTTTCCATTTTACATTCATTGCATCTTAAAGTAACACCTTCTCTTGGCATTTTTCCTCCTTATTGTATTTTTATAAATAAAAGATAAAAAAATTTTATCAAAAAATTCACATTTTTTTATTTTTTAATCTTTTTATTTTTGTAAATTTATATTTAAAATCATTTTTAATCTATAATAATATTATATAAGAAAGGAAAAGTTATGAAAATAATTCAAAAAAATAAAATAGCAAATTTCAACTATGAAATTTATGAAAAATATGAATGTGGAATTTCTTTACTTGGTTGAGAAATTAAATCCATAAGAGCTAACAATTTTAACTTAAAAAATTGTTATGCTACTTTTAAAAAAGGTGAATTATATTTAACTAACTTACATATTTCCTTATATATGGCCGTAAAAGGAGATGAAGAGAGAGAAAGAAAATTGCTTTTACATAAAAATCAATTAAAGAGAATTGAACTAAAACAAAAACAACAAGGATTTACTCTTGTTCCTTTAATGTTTTATTGAAATGATAAAAATAAAGTTAAAGTTGAATTAGCTTTAGTTAAAGGTAAAAATAAAATAGATAAAAGGATTTCTGAAAAAGAAAAAGAATTAGAAAGAACAATTAAAAAAATTATTTATTAAAAAATGCATAAATTTCAAAATTATGATAAAATAAAATTGCTTTTTTAATAAGAAGAAAAAAAATAAAAAATTATTTTGTTTTTTTAAAAAAGTAGTATAATAATAAAGCATTATTATTTGCAATGCTAAATGCCGATTTAGCTCAGCGGTAGAGCAGCTGGCTGTTAACCAGTTGGTCGCAGGTTCGATCCCCGCAATCGGCGCCATGGCCCATTGGTGAAGCGGTCAACACACATGGTTTTCATCCATGCATTCACGGGTTCGAGTCCCGTATGGGTCACCATTTTTAGGAAGATTAGCTCAGTTGGGAGAGCATCGCCCTTACAAGGCGGAGGTCGTGGGTTCGAGCCCCTCATCTTCCACCATGCCGTCTTAGCTCAGCAGGCAGAGCAACTGACTTGTAATCAGTAGGTCGTAGGTTCGATTCCTATAGACGGCACCATCATGTTATTGGTTTAAAAAAAGGTTCGATTCCTTTTAACATGACCTTAAAATGCGCGAGTGGTGAAATTGGCAGACACGCTAGATTTAGGCTCTAGTGCTTTACGGCGTAAGGGTTCAAGTCCCTTCTTGCGCACCATATAATTTTTATAATTATCATTAAAGCAAAATTATTAAATTTTGCTTTTTATTTTGTTTTTTTAAAGTAATATTTATTATATGATTAAACTTTTATACAAAGAAAAAAATATAAGTTCATTTCAAAAAATAAAAAAATTTGCAAAAGAAAATAATATTAAAAAAATCGGTCATACAGGAACTTTAGATCCAATGGCTACTGGATTGTTGTTAGTTGCAACAGATGAAGATACAAAATTAATTAATTATTTAGATAAAAGCACAAAAACTTATATAACCACAATGAAATTTCACTTAGATTCAAATACCTTAGATATAGAAGGAAAAATTACTGAAATCAATTACACAAAAAAAATAGAATTATCAGAAATTGAAGAAAAAATAAATTCTTTTATTGGTTGCTATATGCAAACTCCACCTATTTTTTCTGCTAAAAAAATCAATGGAAAAAGGGCTTATGATTTAGCAAGAGAAAATAAAAATATAGTTTTATCCAAATCAAAAGTTTGCATTGAAAAAATTAAAATCATAGAGTTCAATTATGAAAAACAAGAATTAACTTTTGAAACAACAGTTTCTAGAGGAACTTATATAAGAAGTTTAATAAGAGATATAGCTAATAAATTAAATACTTCTGCCATTATGACCTCTTTAGAAAGAACAAAGTTAAGTAATTTAACTTTAGATGATCTTCATTTGGAACAAATAGATCCTTTGAGTATAATCGATAATAATTTGCCTAAATTTGTTTTAAATGATATGCAACTTAAAACTTTAGTAAAAGGACTTAATTTTGAAATAGAAGAAGATGATAAACAAGAAATTGTATTAATTTTTAATAATAAAATTGTTGGATTTGGTAGAATTTATAAACAAAAAATGTTTTCTAATAAACTTTTTGGAAATATAATAAATAAAGTTTTAAAAATGGAGTAAAAATGAAAAAATATAAATTAATTTCTTTTGATATAGATGGAACACTTTTACCATACACACAAAAAGATTTTTTTCCAGAAATCAAAAAAATGTTTGTTGATTTAAAAAAACAAGGAATAGTGGTTATTTTTTGTACAGGTAGAGAAATGATTACAATCGGTAATCTTCTTGATGAAGTAGAAGTAGATTACTTTTTAGGAGCTAATGGAGCATTTATTTTTGATTGCAAAAAGAAAAAAATTATTTATGAAGATAAAATAAATTACAATGATTTTATTACATTAAGTAATTTTTTAGATAAGGAAAATTGTGATTATAGTGTAATGACAGATAAATACGGTTATTTTTCAGAAGGTCATGATTTTAATAATTGATTTTTAAAAGATCACACCGCAAAATTTAAAAAATTAACTGATTTAGAGTTTGATCAAAATAACTTGCATATCATAACTGTAAAAAGTTCTGATCCTAATTTAATTTCTAAAACAGCCGATTTTTTAAAGAAAAATGATTTAAATCTTGAAATAAATTCCACATGATCAAAAGGTTTTTTTATTAGTACATTAAACAGTAATAAAGCTAAAGGACTAAAAGAATTAGGAAAAATTATAAACATTTCACTTCAAGAAATGATTGCTTTTGGTGATGGTTCAAATGACTATGAAATGATAAAAGAAGTTGGTTATGGAATTGCTATGGATGGTGCTCCGGATTTTGTTATAAAAGTTGCTAAAGATACAGCACTTTCTTCTGAAGAAAAAGGAACATATTTAAAACTAAAAGAATTAGGAATTATTTATTAATGACAAAAGTTATACTTTTCAATGATGACAATAACCAAGAATTGCAAGATTCTTGCTTTATTTTAGGATCTTTTGAATCTTTTCATAAAGGGCATTTAAAACTATTAGAAAAAGCAAAAGAATTTAATAAAAAAATAACAATTTTACTTTTTGAAAATCCTGAAATTTTACCTAAAAATAATCAAAAGTTTTTTTCAGATTTATTTTCCAGAATTCAAGTTATTGCCAATTTAAAAATTAACTACATTTTACTTTTAAAATTTGATGAAAACATCAAAAATACTGACGGTTATGATTTTATTAATCTTTTAATTAAAAAAGGAGCAACTAAATTTATAATAGGTTCAGACTTTAAATTAGGAAAAAATGGTTTATTAAATGCACAAAAAATAAAAGATTATTTTGCAGATACTGAAATAGTAGAACTTTATAAAGAAAATGAAAGAAAAATATCTACTTCTTTTTTAAAAGAATTGCTAGTTAGTGGAAATTTTGAAGCAATTAATAAAAATTTAGTAGAAAATTTTTTCATAAAAGCTAAAATAAATTTTAAAAATGAAGTTTTCTTCCTTAAAAATCAAACTATTTTTCCAGCTGGAATTTACCTTTGTTATTTAATATGAAATGAAAAAAAATATCCAGTTATTCTTTGAAGGGATTTTGTTTTAAAAAAAGATAAAATCTTTTTCTTTGAGGGTTTAAAAGTAGAAATTGAATCAATAGAAATTGTTTTTATTGAATTTGTAAAACAAAAAAGAATAATCACAACAGAAATAGAAAATCAATTAACAACTAAAGAAAAAGAAGAAATTAAAAAGCTTTTTAGTTATTAAAAATTAGTTTTTTTATTAAAATAAAAGCATTTTTTTATTTCTCTTAATAAAATAAAAAATATGTAATATAATTTTAAAGTTATGGATTTAATTAAATATATAAGAGATGTTCAAGATTTTCCAAAAAAAGGAATCTTATTTAAAGACATTTCTCCATTACTTGCTAATGGGGAAGTTTTAAGATATGTGATAGATAAAATGAGTGAATTAAGCAAAGATGCAGATATAATAATTGGACCTGATGCTAGAGGTTTTCTTTTTGGAACTCCAGTTGCTGCTATGCTAAAAAAACCTTTTATTATGGTTAGAAAACCAAATAAATTACCAGGTGAAGTAGTATCTATGAATTATGATTTAGAATATGGTTCAAATGCTTTAGAAGTGCAAAAAGGAATGATTAAACCAGGGCAAAAAGCTATAATTATAGATGATGTTCTTGCAACCGGTGGAACAACAAGAGCTATTATTAATTTAGTTGAATCACAAGGAGCTACTGTTGAAAAAATTGTTCTTCTTATGGAATTAGAAGAACTAAAAGGTCGTGATATGCTAAAACCTTATGAAGTAGAATCATTAATAAAAATTTAAGATACTTTAACCAGCAAATTCTGGTTTTTTTATAATAAAATGTCTTAATTATTAATTTGAAATATTAAAAAAAATGATATAATTTTATATTATTTTAATTGGAAAGGATAAAAATGAAGATTGCTGGATATTGAAGAAGATTTTTTGCTAGTTGAATTGATACTTTTTTAGCAGTTATTACAGTTGGAGTAATGTTTGTAATACAAATTATTCAATTCTGTTCTGGAAAACCTACTTTCGGTATGAAAGTAACAGGGATAACTTATAGTTATGGTTCTGGAAGAATGTTAAGATTATTCTTATTTAAATTATTGTGAACATGTCTTTTACTTAGTTTTATTATAGATTTTTTCACAATTATTATGAAAAAAGGAACATTCCCTGAAATCTGAGCAGATAATTATATAGTTGTTGGCTTAAATTAATTATCAATTTATATAATTTTCAAAGCAAAATATTTTAAATAAACAAAAAAACAATAATAATTTCTTCCTATTTTGTAAAAATAGTGTATAATAATATTGTTTTATGGGGGGGTAGCGAAGCGGCCAAACGCGGGTGGCTGTAACCCACTTTCTAACGATTCGGGGGTTCGAATCCCTCCCCCCCCACCATAATGCCCCATGGCCAAGCGGTAAGGCAGCGGTTTTTGGTGCCGCGATGCGTTAGTTCGAATCTAACTGGGGCAGCCAATCAAAAATGACCTAAGAAGCAAAATACTTTGCTTCTTTTTTTAATCAAATTTAAAAATATGCTACAATTAAACTAATAAAATAAAAGAAAGAGATAAAAATAATGAATAACAATTTTAAATACATTATTAAAAATAAAAAAATTATTGTTAAACCTAAATTTTTACTATTTTTCTATACTTAGCAAAAAATGACACATTTTCAACAAA
>NZ_JBTGVF010000034.1:0-7330 GCF_054343435.1 Mycoplasma sp. 5370 | reverse complement strand
GCAACAATTTGCTGCGACGTTATAAAATAATGTTAAGTTTTTGTGTCCATGTTTAATTAAACTAGTTTTTATTGATTTTAGATTTTTTGGTTTTTATATAGTTTTCAAATTCTTCAAAAATTTTTCATGCATTATTAGAAAATTCTCCTTCTTTTTTAAATTTTCTAATAATTTCTTTTGTGTTTGTATCTTTTTCTACAATATATTCTAAACTATTTAAAATGTTTATTAATGATTTATCAGTAATTTTTTCTGAACTTCCTAATTCCTTATAATAATCTTTTATTTCGCTTAATAAATTTTTGAAAACATAAAGGGAAATAAAGGAAAAAAACGCACTTTCTTCAATGTGGTTTTGATTATACACCAACATTGAACCAGTTTCATCATTGCTTTTTAAAGTTTTGAATATTTCTTGGATTTTTTCTTGATTTCAATAGAAATCTAATTCTACTTCTAATAAAGAAGTTTTATAAACAGAAAAAGTTTTTATTTTTTTAGATTTAAAAGAATCATTGGTTTTGATATTGTTATTTTCTTTTTTAGAAGCAGTTTTTGTTTTATATGGAATTATAAAATCTATATTGTTAGATTCAAGAAATTGTATATTTTCAGTAGAACTCATTTCTTTATTAATTATTATTGTTAGTTTATTGATAGAAATTCTTTCTTTTAATTCTTCAAATAATGGAATTAAGGTTTCAACATATTCTGTATTTTTAGCAAATGTTTTATAAAAAATAGGTATTCCTTGATCATTGTAAATCGTAGATAAAACAACTTGATCATCATAAAATTCATAATATTCAAAAAAACTAAAGTCTTGTAAATTGTCCTTTATAATATTTTCTAAATAAATAGTTTTTGAATCAAAAAATAATAAGTTGTTTTCTTTGTTGATTTTATTTTTGAAAATAAAATCTAAAATTTTAGACTTATTTTTAAATAAAATACTTAAAGCTTGATGGAAATTACTTTTGGAATAATCTGGATTTAAAGTTGTTATGTTTTTAATATAGAATTCTTCAATTATTCTTTTAGGATTTATTATTTTGTTGGCTATTTGATAAGAAATTACTTCTTTCATTTCTTTATTTTGGTCAAAAGTAATTTGATTTAATAATTTTATATCTTCAATATATTCTTTTATAAATTCAGAACCATAATATAAGATATCTCAATACGTAACTCGGTTTTCTAATGCTCTGTCTATTTCTGATTTTAAAAAAACTAAATTAACTTTTTCATCGTATTGTTTGATAACCTCTTTAATTATAGCTTCGAAATTTTCATTTTTCTTTTTTAATTGAATGACGTTTCCTAGTCCTAAAAGTTTAACATTTTTTCTGGTTTTTCCATTAACTTGTCAATATCCAATATTTTTATAAGTTGCCTTTTTTGGTCCAGTTGAGTTATATAGCATTAATTTCATAGTATTAATTATATATTAATCATAATTTTTGTTTATAAATAAATTATTAATAAAATTCAAAAGTTGGTTTTTAACGATGTAAAAAATTTTATCATTCTTTCATTGATTGTTAAAAGTTTTAATCTTAAAATGACACAAAAATTTTAGGAAAAATAAACCAAAAATCCCAATTTTTTCCGTATTTTTGTAATAAAATAAATTCTGTGGTAATATTAAAATGTGACTAAGTTTTTTGTCACAGAAAGGGGTGGTGAACTATGTTTTATATTATTCATAGAGAAAATGATAACCTTAATTTTAATCATAATTTTAGTATTTATTATCAAATTCTAAAATTATAAATTTGTTAAAGTTCATTACCTCAAAAAATAATAAAAAAACCTCATTGTAGCGCAATGGGGTTTTCATTATCTAAATTTAGATAATTAAGTGTAATGAACTATGTTTACAATATTATTATAACACTTTTTCTACAAATGTTTATAAAAATGTGAAAACAAAAATTATATATCATTAATAGTGCAAAATTACGGATTTAAAAAAGAACTATTTGAGAATTTAATTTTTATTTAATAAAATTGAATTTTATAACTTATATATTTTTTGTTAAGTTTTTAAGTCAAAAATAAAATGAAATTAAATTTGTTTGTGTATTTTTAAATTTTATAAATAAGGAGAAAGATGAAAGTTAGAGATTTTTTAGAATATTGTACAGAAATTAATTTGTCTAAAAATACAATTAGACAATACGAATATATACTAGGAGATGTTTTAGATGTTGATAATAAAGAATTTAAAAAAGTAATTGAAATTATTATCGATGATAAAAAAGGTGGTGGATACCAGCATACTTTAAAAGATATTTATCATAGTTTTTTAAAGTATACAAAGGATGAAGAAAAATTAGAAAAATTAAGCAAAATCAAACTCAAACCCATCCCGCTCTACTTTAGAGCGATAATAACAAAAGAAGAACTTTATGAAAAAACAACAATTAAAACTAAACGGAAAACAGAAATTTTTTATAAAACAATAATTCGTTTTTTATTTGAAACAGGAATAAGAATTGGAGAATTAAAGCATTTAAATATTAGAGATGGCAGACTATATACTATAGGAAAGGGAAATCGTGAAAGACAATTGTTTTATAAATATGAAACATTAAAAATAATGTTTGAAAATTGAGATAAATATAAAAATGCCAAACCCAATACAGTAGCTAAGCAAATTAAAAAAATTTTGGGAAAAATTTATTCACCCCATAGTTTAAGAAGGTCTTTTGCTAGTTTCCTTTTAAAAAATGATGCAAATCCTAAAATGGTACAAATGTTAATGGGCCATATTAAAATTACAACCACTTTTAAATACTTGCATTTTTCCGAAAGGGAAAATCAAGATATGTACAACAAAATCTTTTATGAAGAATAAAAAAATTGCTTTCCTGAATGAAAAAAATGCAAAAAAATGCAATTTTTTCATTTGTTTTATTATTTTCTAAGTTTTTTAAATAAAGCTGCTATATAATAAAACTATAAAATATATTTATAAAAAAGGAGAAAAAAATGAAAAAATTTGATGTAGTAGTTTTAGGTGGTGGTCCAGGTGGATATAGCCTTGCTAGCATTTTAGCTACAAATGGAAAAAATGTCGCTTTAATTGAAAAAAGCGACTTAGGTGGAACTTGCGTTAATAGAGGATGTATTTCTACTAAAACTTTAATTAAATCTGCAAAAGTTTATGAAACTGTCAAAAAAGCTAAAGAATTTGGTATTCATTTAAATGGAAAACACTTTCATTTAAATGAAATTCAAAAAAGAAGAAAAGATAATAAAGAATTACTAAATGCTAATATTGAAAAATTATTAGTTTCTAGCAATGTAACCATTTTTAAAGAATATGGTGAAGTTTTAAGTAATAAAACTATAAAACTAACTAACGAAACTATTGAATTTGATAAATTAGTTTTAGCTACCGGTTCTTCTAGTAGAAAATTAAACCTTAAAGGTTTTGAACAAGGTTACCAAGAAGGATTTTTAATCGATTCAGATAAAGCACTAACATTGGAAAAATTACCAGAATCAATGACAATAGTTGGTTCAGGTCCAATTTCTTTAGAATTTGCTTATTTCTATTCAACTCTTGGAGTTAAAATTACTATTTTAGAAGCAAGAAGTTTTATGGGTAATTTTGACATTGAATTACAAAAAAATGTAAAAAATTACTTATTAGAAAAAGGTGTTGAAATTTATGAAAATGTCAAACTTCTAGAAGTAAAAGATAAAACTTTATTAGTAGAAATTGATTCAAAAATACAGGAATTTTCCGATGATTTAGTATTAATGGCAGTTGGTAGAGTTGCTAATACAGAATCATTTAGTAAACTTAATGTTGAATTAACTCCAACTGGTTTTGTTAAAGTAAATGATAAAATGGAAACAAGTGTAAAAAATGTTTATGCAATTGGAGATGTAACAGGTATTTTACTTCTTTCAACAACTGCTTATAAAACAGGAGATATTGTTGCAAAAGAATTATTAAATAAAAAACACAACGAGGTAGTAAATCCTAAATTTATTCCTTGATCTGTTTATTTAAATCCTGAATTTGCAGGAGTTGGTTCAAGCGAACAACAACTAATTAATTCTAATGTAGATTATGCATCATTAGTATTACCTGCTGCTGCATTACCAAGAGTACATGCTGATGGTTTAGATAAAAAACACGGTTTTGTTAAATTTTTAATTGATAAAAAAACAAATAAAATTTTAGGAAGTTTTATGTTTTTAGAAGGGGCACACATTTTAATTAATGAAATAGCTCATGCTATCCAAAACGATTGAACATTTACTGACTTACAAACTAAATCATATACACACCCAACAATTGCAGAAGCTGTTTATTATGCAGCAAGAAACTTTACTTTTAAAAAATAATGAAATCAAAGCATTCAAAAAACTCACTAAATGTGAGTTTTTCTTATTTCCAGTGCCGGAACAATGGAAACTGCCAACAGCAGCTCTACTAATGATAATATAATTGTAACACAAAATTGTTTTTATAATTATACTTTATCAAGTTTCCCAGCAAATAGTAAAAAAGTTAAAAATCACCTATTTTTTGATTAATTTTATTGTTTTTCTTTTTTTCTTTATACCATTTTATTATTATTTATTACTGAATATAATAGAACTTAACAATGATTGAGAGAAATGAAATCTACCATCTTTTTTAATTCCTGCTTTTTCTCAATCAAAATTATTAAGTTTTTCAAGAATCTCCATAGTTTCATCAAGAGAACAAAAAGTGTAAATCGAAAGAACTGATGCATCATAATGTATAAATTTGTTCTCTTGTGTATTTTCTAAAATATAAAAAGGTTTTTCTTTTCTTGTTAAGCAATTAACAAAAATTTGAAAAGAAAAATTATGTGGACTTTTAGGAGTCGGTCTTATCCACTTTTCAGGCTCGTAAGATATTTTTGTTGTTTTTAATGTTCTCTCGGTTTGTGAATTTATAAATTCTGTAAGTCCTGCTTTAATTTTGCTATTAAAACCAGAAGCACCACCTACTTTTACTACTATTTTATGATTTAATTCTAAAGGTTTACCAAATATAATTTTTCCATTATTATAAAAATATTCTAACTTTTTAGGATGATTTTTAGTTTTAACTATTTTTACTATCGAAGTAGGAACTGATGCGTTTTCTCATACGTTTTCAGAAATCGGTTCTCAGTATGTTATAGAAAAATTATCATATATATGTTTTATTAATTTTTTAGCACTGCTATTGGAAAAGATTTTACTTGATATAATTCAAATTAATTCTCCATTTTCTTCTAAATCAAATAAAGCTTTTTCAAGAAAAAAATAAAATAAATTAGGTTTATGATTTAGAAAGTTTGAATGTAAATTTTCTTGAATGTTTTTAAAGTCTACATAAGGGGGATTTCCTATTATAACATCACTTTTAAAGTTAGTGTTAAAATATGAATTAATGATGGCTTCTTTATGACTTATAGTGCTATCTTTTTCAATTGCAATAATTTCTGAATTGCTGTATTTTTCCTTTAATTTATAATAAAAATTACCTGTCCCGGATGAAGGTTCTAAAATACGTTTTGGATTTTGTATAGATATTAATTTAATCATTTTTTCAACAATAAATTCCGGAGTAAAAACTTGACCTAAATTCTTTTTATTTAATTGTGTTATATTATTCATTTTCATCACCTTTTTTTGTAAAGTATTTGTTAAAATCATTTAATATATTTGCTCTTTTTTCTATACTTTCTCTTAGGTAATGCAAAATAAATTGTTTAGCTTCATTATAAGTTCTATATTTTAAATTTTTATTTTTACTTCAAATACACTGAAATGGTAAATTATTTCCGTTGGAAACTAAGGTTTCTATTTGTTTTAAAGAAGTATAGAATGATTCTTTTAAATTATTTTTATCAATGATTAAAAAATAATAATCCTTGTAGTTTTCTTTAATATTGTCGTGAAGTTTTTGAAAATAATCATTTCAATTTATTTGATTTGAAAAATCTGGTTTATTTCCAGTTAAGGCAAAATAAATGCCACC
Organism: Mycoplasma sp. 5370; assembly: GCF_054343435.1. NCBI lineage: Bacteria > Bacillati > Mycoplasmatota > Mollicutes > Mycoplasmatales > Mycoplasmataceae > Mycoplasma > Mycoplasma sp. 5370. Next base: position 1,311 of record NZ_JBTGVF010000034.1, on the reverse strand, counting down.
TTTTGAATTCAAATTATCACCAGAATTATTGTCTAGGGAGGTTATTTTTAAGTTTATAGGAACAAAATATTCAGAAGTTTCACCTTCAATAGCTAAATCATACCATTCTCTTGGTTTGCTATCGGTTAGTTTCCATTTCATTTTGTTAAGTAATGATTTGATTTTTTGATTTGCTAAAATAAATTTTAAAATCTCTTTTTCGTTAATTGCTGAGTTTGTTCTTCCATCTTCAAAATTTTTAGAAAAAGAAATATTAGAAACTTTGATTTCTTCAACTATTGCAAAAATAATTGTTTCTATAATTTTTTTGTCTTTTTCTCTTTCGCTTTCTATCGTTGTCATACTCTCCCGCTTAAATATTTCGTTTTTGCTTAAAAATATTAAAGAAAAAAACTAATTTAGGAAAAATGCCATGTTTTTCCTACTTTAATTGATTTCGCTGTAATGTTTTGGTCTTGGTAAAGCAACTCTTTTGTGTTCACTAATTTTATGTTGTTTTTCTATTAAAACTATAGTTTTTGAATCAAGTTTACTTTTGTCTTTAAAGTAAGTTTCTAAGTCATTATAAGTAAAACCTAATTCTGCTTCATCGCTTTGGTTTTCTCATAAACCGGCTGTTGGAGTTTTATTGATAATACTTTCTGGAATTTCTAAGTATCTTGCCATTGCTCTTACTTCACTTTTAGTAAGTTGTACTATAGGTAGTAAATCTACCCCACCATCACCATATTTTGTAAAATATCCAAGATACATTTCAGAGAAATTATCTGTTCCTAAAACAAGATATTTATACTCTTGTGCAAGAGCATAAAGAGTAGTCATTCTCAATCTTGGTTTAATATTAGCAATTGCAAGTTTATTTTGTAAATCAAAGGATTTTAGCATTGTTTCATAAGTATCTTTCAAATCAATAGTTACAGTTTTTAAATCAAATTTTTGCACAAGTTTTGCAATATCATCTTGATCGTTTTTCATGCTATTAATTGGCATAATAACACCAAGACTATTGTCTGGAAATGCTCTTTTTGCAAGAGTTGCAACAAGAGCAGAATCAATCCCTCCAGAGATGCCAACAATGACACCTTTCATATTAGCTTTAGCTACTTCTTGTTTTAATCATTCTATTAAATATGCAGTGTATTTTTCTAAGTTCATAGTGCAAAAATTTTAGCACATTAATTTTTTAAAAACAAAATAAAAAGCACTTTTTTGGCAAAAAAATGATTTTGCAAGGCACTTTTGCTTATTTTATGTTTTTTTTGCAAATTATTAATCAAAATGTCCCGGGGTATTTATTAATCAAAATGTCCT
>NZ_JBTGVF010000033.1:0-7468 GCF_054343435.1 Mycoplasma sp. 5370 | reverse complement strand
AGAAAAACTTTTAAATATTAAATCTTCAAGAGTTAGAAAAATACTTTTAAATATGATTAACAGTCATAAATTAGAATCTGTTGGAGAAAATAAAAACAGGAAATATAAACTAAAAAATAAAAAGCATAATAAAGATCTTAAGAATGTTAAAAATGATGCTAATAAAGAAAATAAAAATTTAGATCAGGAACTTATTGTTTTAAATTTTGCAAAACAACAAGAAGAATTTAAATCTAAAGATATAGAAAAACTTTTAAATATTAAATCTTCAAGAGTTAGAAAAATACTTTTAAATATGGTTAAAAATAATAAGTTAATATCTATTGGAGAAAATAAAAATAGAAAATATAAACTTAATAAATAATAAGATTAACAAGCAAAAATAATCATTTATTTTTTCTAAATTAATATAGAAATTGATAAATTTATTAAAAAATAATAAAAAAATTCAAGTTTTCAAAAAAAATTTGGATTTTTATGAATATTTTTATTTTTAGTAATATAATTGTATTCCAAAGAAATTTTGGAAAATATTAATAAGGAGAATTATGAATTTTAACATTGAAATTAATAAAAATATATCAGAAATTAATAAAAATAATTTTGAAAATACACATAAAATTAAAAGTATTGATTATAAAAATATATTACTAAACTTGCCAGAAAAAACTAAAGTTAGGATTTTAAAACTTGCTGACAAAGTACTTAACTTAAAATATGAAGATTTTTATAAATTGTCTTTTATAAAATTTCCAAAAAGAAGTTTTGAAAGAGTTAAAGAAGAATATAAAAAAAATATTTTTTATAATGAAATTAAATCTTCCTTAAAAACAAGAGAATATTTTATTTCTACAAGAAGTAGAATTTCAGATGAAGCTACAACATTTGAAGAATTACAAAATATGTACAATATTTATAGCAAAAAACTTAAACAAGACTCTAATAGTTTAGAAAATAGAAAAAAAACATTAGAAAATATTAGTGATAAGGCTACTTGAATTGGAGCTGTTTCATTTTTGTCTCCAGTAATTAGTGGAGTTTTATCTTTTGTTTCTTTAGGAACTTTAATTGCTAATTTAGCACAAGGTGAAAATGAAAACGGAAGAAATTTAAAATATTTAAATAATTTAATTGAAGAGTATACAGATGGAAGACTTGTATTTTTAAACCATCAAACTCAAGCAAACTGAGATAGATTATTCCGTTATTATAATCAATTTTTAGAAAAAGATTTTGTAAAATATAGAAACGATTCAAACACAGAATTAAATAATTTTCTAGAATTTTTGCACAAAGATTTAATGAGATTAAAAGATATTTTAGTTGGTTATTCTAATTATTATGGAAATTATTAAAATAACAAAAAAAGAATATGTTATTTTAAAAAATGTTTTTATTTTTTTTCATATTACTTTTATATTAAGTTTGTTAATTTTATTTTTATGATTTATTATACAAAATTTAATTTTTGTAAAAAATGATTTATGGTACTATAAAATTTTATCTAAATTAATACCCATTCCAATAGTAATTTTAAATATTATAACTAAAAAAAATAAAAAATTTAATTATGAAACAGACGTAAAAATTTGAGAATTTTATTTTTGTATTCCTAATTATGATAGAGTTAAATCTACGAAGAAAATCAGTCAAGAAAAACTAAAAATAATTAAATTTATCATAACATTTTTATACATTTCTTTTACTCTATTAATTATTTTCAATATTTGTTTCAAAGTAAATATTTGAAATTTTGAAAATTTTATTTTTCTTAGTCTAACTCAAGTATTAACTTTCATTTCTTTTATGTTAATTTTATATATTATATTTTTTTTAAATAGATATTTACAAATCCATGTAGGAATGGGGAGAAAAATAAAGTGAAGTGATATTTTATTTTATGTTTATAAAAAATAATTTTCTTATAAAAGATAATTTAAAAATAATTAATTTACTATTAAAATCTATTTTAAAAGTCGATATCCCTTTTATAATCCAAGGGAGTTTCAGCTTTTACTTAGATGGTTTTATAGATGTTAAACCTAATGATTTAGATATTTTATTTCCTAAAAATAATCAAAATCTTAAAGAAAAAAATACAGATTGAGAAAAAATAGAAGAGACACTTAACATAGAAAAATCATATATAAATAACGAAGTTTATAAATCTTACTTAATTAAAAAAAAATTTAGCAAAATAAAATTGGAAATAATTTTGTCTAAAGAAATAAAACCAATTTATTATAAAAAACATCCAATATTAAATTTTTATTACACAAATGAAAAATATAGATTTGCTTCAAAACTTTCACAAATCTTTAAATTAACTTATTTATATGAAAAAAATATATATTTTAGAAAAAAATTGTTATTATCACTAAAATTAATAGAACAAAACTTTAATTTTATGAAAAAAACTTGCAATTTAGAATTGTGAAAATATTTTAAAGATAATATAATAAGTGATTTATATTTTCAATTACTTGGTTCTAAAATGAATTTTTATAAAAATTATGAAAAAATACTTAAGAATTTTGAAAAGTTTAAAATAGAAATTAATAATTTTCCAAATTTAAAAAAATTTTTAATATATTTAATTAAAAGAAAAAGAAAGTTTTTTGAAAAAATTGAAGTTATTTTTGAATTAAGAGATTCTTTCTTTTCTGTTTTCTTAACTAAAAATAAATTAGAAAACATAGAGCAAAATTATGGATTAAATTTCTTCTTAAATAAACAAGATAAAAATATTAAAAATAAATTGGAGTTATTTCAAAATTTTATTTCTGATTCTTTTCACAAAGTAAAAATAGAAAAATATTATAAAAATGAGGTTTTATCTTTATATATAGTATTTAATTTTTATACATTAGTTTTAGATCTATTAAAAACAAAATTAAAAAATTAAAAGGAGAAAACATGGAAATCAATGTTCAACATATACAAAATTTAAATTATAAAAATGAAAGTAAAAATAAATTCGTCTATAAAGAAATGATAAATTCTTTATCAGAAAAACATAAAATAAGACTTTTAAAATTAGCAGAAAAAGTGTTAAATTTAAATTATGAGGATTTTTACAAACTTTCAGGCTTAAAATTTCCTAAAAGAAGTTTTGAAAGAATTAAAGAAGAATATAAAAAAAGCATTTTTTACAATGAAATAAAATCTTCTTTAAAAACAAAAGAATATTTTATTTCTGACAGAAGTTCCTTAACTTATGAAGAAACCACATTTGAGGAACTAAAAAAAACATATGAATCTTATAAAAATAGAATTTCTAATGATAGAAATGACTATGTAACAAAAAAAGGTTGAATAATTGGTTCTCAAGTATTTATAGGTCTTCTTGGTATAACTGCAATACCTTTTACTTTTGGTGCAAGTGCTGCTGTTTCCGGTGTTGTTTCAGGAACTCTTCTCGCTGCTTCAGTAGGAACTTCTATAGCTGGATCTACTTTAACAGAGAAAGATTATACTTATATGTCTTCATATATTAAAGAATTTTTAGAAAATTATACACAACAAAGATTGGTGTACTTTGCTGATCCTTCAAAAGAAAATTTAATAGAACTTAGAAAAATTTTTCAAAGACTATGGAATCAAGAATTTATACAAAAAAGTGGTGCAGATAATGAAGAATTAAATGACTTTATTAATGCTATTAACAAAAATTTAAATGAAATAGAAAGAAAATTTTATGGTCACGGTTCACATTATGGAAACTACTAACAAAAATTTAAAATTTATAAAGATTTTCTTTCTTTTTTTGAATGTTTTATTTTTTAGTTTTATTATAGTATTAATAATTGGATTTTCGGTTTATAATTTATTTTTTGATTTACAAAGATTTAATTTTTACTTAACAATATCATTAGTGATTGGGGGTTTTATTATAGGAAGTTTGTTACTTATTTCAAAAAATTATTTTAGTAAAAATAATCCTCCAAAAGAAGCAAAACTTTGAGAACTTTATATTTGCTTTACTAATAAAGAAAGAATGGAAAATTCTAAAATAATGACTGAAAAACAAATTAGAAATTTTAAAAAAATAATGATAGTAAATTTTTTATGTATTATTCTTTTATTTTTAAGTGCAAGTGCTCTTAACTTTGCAAATATTTATTTAAAAAGTTCTAATGTAGCAATTATTTTATTTTCTTTAGCCGTTATTCTTCTGTTGCTTGTATATTTAGATAATTTATTTAAAAAACATCTTCAAATTCACGTAGGAATGGATAGAGAAAAAAGAAAAACAGATTTTCTATTTTATGTATTTACCAAGGAAAATTAATAAAATACAATGATTTGAAATTTTACTATTAATTCAAAATCAACACCTAAAATAGAATACAAATTAAATATTATTCCAGAATTAAAAAATGAAAAAAATATAAAAAAATTTATTAATAATTTAACAAATGAAGGAAAAAATGAGTTACTAAAATTAAAAGAAGATATTCTGAGTTTAAAATATGAAGATATTTTTTCAAATACAAAGGAAAAATATAGAAAAAATGATTTATATAAAAATTTTAAAAATTATTTCAATTTATCAGAATTTTCTTCTGATCAAGATACTAGTAATAAAGCAAAAAGTTCTTTGAAAGAAGTTACTGAAACTTTTAATAAATTAATTGATAGTTTAAATCATGAATCTAAAAAGAATAATAATATTAAAAATTTAATTTTTCATATAGTTATATTTCAGATTTTTGTTGTTTCTACTTTAATACCTTTTTTACCTAATAAAAAAATATTTTTCTCACTTTTTATTTCTTTATTATCTATCTGAACATTTTCAAATATTTTTTCTAATTTAAGTTTTTTCCAACCTGATAATACAAATCAAATTAGATATTCCAACAATTTTTATGAAGAATATACAGATCGAACCGAAACTTTCTTTAATAATCCAAGTAAAGAAAATTTTAATAGATTACAATATACATTTGAACACTTAAAAAACACAGTTAAAGGACCAGAACAACAAGAAGAAACAAATGATTTTTTATTAGCAGTTAAAAAACATTTAGAATTCATTAAAACTCAAATTCCAAATAATAATCAATAAAATACTTATTTATAAAATTATTGACTTATAACAAAAATATGCTATAATGTTAATAATTCTTCATTGATATGAAGGATTATCGAAACTAAATGTTTCAGTACGATAATATTTCCGATGCAGAAAGCATTATTTCATAGGTTAATATGTTAAGAAGGGTGAGCCGTTCTTAATTTTTTGTTATTTTCCTATATAATATAAACTATGGAAAAAATAATAAATTGAGATCAATATTTTATGGCATTAACAAAATTGAGTGCTTTACGTTCAAAAGATCCAAATACTAAAGTTGGAGCTTGTATTATAAATCAAAGAAAAAGAGTTATAGGATTAGGTTATAATGGAATGCCTTCTGGAAATGACGATGACTTCCCTTGACAAAGAGAAGGTGAAAACGCTAAAGAAACTAAATATGCATATGTAGTACATGCAGAAATTAATGCGATTTTAAATTCAATTACTTCTTTAGAAAATTCTATTTTATATACTTCCTTATTCCCTTGCTCTAATTGTGCAAAAACAATAGTACAATCAGGAATAAAAGAAGTTGTTTATTTTCAAGATAAATATCATGATACTGAAGATGCTTGAATTGCAAGAAAAATATTTAAAGATTCTTTTGTAAAAACAAGAAAACTTGAAGAAAGCAAAATAACTTTACAACTATAATTTTACTTTTATAAAGGAAAAACCAGTGTATTTATAAAAAATAGTAGGTAAATTTTACCTACTTTATTTTTATAGTCGTTATTTTTTATCTTTGTTATTTTTTTTGTTTTTAAATTTTCTAAATCATTTATCGAATCAAACTTCTCTTTTTAATTCTTCTTTAATTTCTTCTTTTTGTTTTCTTTTTAGATTAACATAAGCAATTTTTTCAGCTTCATGAAGATTATCAACATCTGTGTTCTTAATAACTTCTCTAATTTCATCTTCAATAATAATTTCTGTATCAATTGTTCCGTATTTACCTGCTTTAAATTTAACAATAGCTCAATAAGATACAGGTAAAATAATTGCTCCAGAGAATCAGTTACCTACTAAAGCAGGTAATGCATTTACAAAGAAAGCTTTTAGTGTTCAATCAATATTGTAAGCTGATAATTTATGAGCTGAATTTATATTAATTATGTTATATAAAGTATCTTTAAATCCTTTTACACCATCTGCATTAACATTTATAATGTGGGCTAAGACATAATCTTTTGTAATAACTCCGTTATTTATAGCATTATGAGCTCAATCTAAAATAACTTGTTCATTTCCATTTTTAAAATATTGAACATATTCAATATCGCTAAATAATCACCCAAATGAAAAAATAATTAAGTTAGCAATAACATGGTGAAATCCTGTTATTGTAAATAATCAAATAAAGAAGAAAATTATGAAAATTTTTCCAATTGCCCCTCTTGTTGCTAAAGTTGATCAAACAGTTCCAGCAACAATTAAGTTTGAAAACATTGAAGAAAACAGAATTTCTCATCAATAACTTGAAACTTTTTTAGTTATTAAATATTCTATAACTCTTAGTTGTTCTGCTTTGAAAGCTGCAGCACCTCTTAAAATTGCTGCAGAAATTAAAGCTCCAACTAAATTTCCAAGAAAAACAATTCCTAAATTTCTAAAAACCTTGTATAAACGTGCTTTTTTATCAAATACAGCAAGCATTGCTAATGTATCTGAAGTGAAAAGCGAACCACCAAGAATTGTAATCATCATCAAACCAACTGGGAAAATTAATGAAGCAACAAATAAAGCTGGGCCAGATAAGTGAAATTCACCTGTTTGTTTTAATTCATCATTACCATATCATGACAAAATATAAACATAAGCTACATAAGCTATTGCAACATAAACTGATGCTAAAATCCCCATTAAAAAGATTTTTCATCACACAAGTTTAGTCTTTTGATAACCATAATCCATTGCATTGGTAAAGTTACTCTTATAATCGTGCATATTTCCTCGTTTTTTTTAAAATTTTACCTTAATTAATAAAATTTATGTTATTATTATAATACTAATTTAATATATTTAAACAAAATTAGAATACGAAAATATGGGAACAAAGTTCCTATGTGAAAGGAAATATGAAAAAAGATATCCATCCTACATATCAAACTGTAAAAGCAGTATGTTCAACTTGTTCAACTGAATTTACTTTTGGTTCAACAGTAAATAAAATTTCTGTTGATGTATGTTCTGGATGCCACTCATTCTTTACTGGAGATAAATCTCTTGCAAGAGCAACAGGAAGAATTGAAAGATTCAACAGAATGGCATCATTTGCAAAAAACCACAAAAAATAAACTAATTCAAATTAATCAATGGTTTTCCATTGATCCTTAAATGAAATATAAAGTGCACCAGTGTTTTTATAACCTATTTGTATTTTAT
>NZ_JBTGVF010000032.1:0-8057 GCF_054343435.1 Mycoplasma sp. 5370 | reverse complement strand
TAAAATACAAATAGGTTATAAAAACACTGGTGCACTTTATATTTCATTTAAGGAATAGACAATATTAATTGTCTATTTTGTTTTGAAAATATTGTAAATAATTTTTATTAAAAATATAATTTTCCTTGTAATAAAGATTTATTAAAAATCTTAATTCTTCAAAAATAACATTAATTGTTTTTTGAGAATATTTCATTTTTTTAGCATTAACTAAAAATTCAGATTTATCTATTATATTTAAATCTTTGTTTGGATAAACTTTAATATCTAAATCAAAATCAATGAATTTTACCGTATTTTCTTCAATAAAAAAAGGAGATGCTAAATTAATATAAATATAAAATTTTTTTTTAACAATAGTAACTAAAGCATTAAAAAAATGTTTTTTGTGAAAAAATCAAAGAGTATCCGCACGAACTTTTCATTTTTGATAATTTTTTTCCATTACTTTTGTTTTAGTATTTAAATATAAAACAACATGATTATCTGTTTCTTGTATGATTTGCCCGCCGCTTCATTGTCTATATAGTTTTCCATTATATTTATAAGCTTGTATGTTTACAAAATTTTTATATTGCATCTTATTCCTCTATTATTTGGTTATTTCTTATAGTTAAAGAAGTGTTATTAGGTAAAAAACTTCTTTTAGAACTTGGTCCATAATTAGAATTACTTGAAAAATTATTTAAAAGATGTAACTCTGTTTCTTCTATTTTACCATTATTATTTGAGTCTTTTCACAACATTGGTTTAAATTTCAAATTTGCTTTTTCTATATTTAAATAATTTGTGGTGTAATAACTTAAATATTTTTCTTCTGGAAAAACATTATATTCTCTATCATTTTTATTTAACTTAGCTTTTAAATTATTGCTTTCATTATAATTTAAATTTAATTTTATAAAAAAATTGTCTTTATTTTTGAAAACTAAAGCATTATATTTTTCTTTTGTATAACCACTAAAAAACACTTTTTTAGTATCAATAATTCCTTCTAATTTATCATTTATATATGTTCTATTATTTAAATTATAAATTCCACTAATATTCATTTTATAATTTATTGCCTGTAAATAGTTAAAAAAGAAATCTTTAATTTTGTTTTCTAATTTAATAACACCTTCTTTTGTTGTGATATTTCCTTCAAAAGCAGAATTATTAATAATTAAATCATCTTGTAGTTTTGTTAAACCAGCAATTCTCTCTAATTCTGATGTTCATAAATAATCTTGCAAATAAAAATTTTGCTCATTTTTTAAATTATTTCTTTTTTCAATATAAAAATGTTTATAAGATTCATTTGCAAAAAATTCTTCAAATAAAAAATAGTAATTTAAAGGTATTTTATTATTAATGTTTTTAAAATTTTCAATATTAAGTGCTAAATTTTTATTTGTTAAATTTATTTTATTTAACTCATTTGTTAAAGATTTTTCTAAAATTTCTTTTATTGTTAAATTATTAAAAACATTATTTGTATCTAATAAATTTTTATTTGGTAAATAATATTTAAATCTTTCATCTGTTATTCTTAAATCTTTTAAGAAATTATCAACAAATTCTTTATTATAAATTTTTGTTGATTTATTATTTTCAATTTTATATCCTGTTTTATAATTTGAAAGATATATAGAATCGATATAATGAAAATATTCATGATATAAAATTTGAAACAAAACTTCTATTCTATCATCTTCATTTTGTATATGATTTAAAGAATCAGAATTTAAATATATTTCTCTAGTATTTGAAATAAAAAAACCCTGTCTTTCCTTTGTATTCGAAAATTCTTTTAAATTTTTATCAATTATAATTTTATTTAAAAAATTTATTTCAGATCCATAAAATAAATCTTTTTTAATTCTTTCATAAAATTTTTTAAGTCCATTTTTAGATAAAAAATAATTTTCTTTTTTATATTCAATTAAATCAAAATTAAAATATTTTTGCTCTATTTTTATAAATTCTTGTTCTTTATTTTTTAAATAATCACAAGAAGTAAAAACCATAGCAGGCAAAGTAAAAGAAAAAAAATACAAAAATGATTTTATTTTTTTATTAAACATATTAAAATTAATCTTTCTACTATTTTTATTAAATTATAAAACTTTCTATGTTTTTGTATTAAAAATATTTATATTTCTTTTTATTAAATAAAAATACCAGTGTAAAATCACTGGTAAATTCATACTTATTTGATATTTTTATTACTTGTAAATTGATAAGAATTTTTATATAAGAAAACTTTTTACATTTTATTTTTCTTTATTTAGTTCATGAAATTCAAAAGCTAATGGAAGATTATTTTTTGAAATATATTCTCCATTACTTTTACTCTTTAAATTTAATTGAATTAAATCTTTTAAATTATTTGTTTTAGGAAATTTTATACTTACTTGTTTAACATATTCCTTCACTCCATCTCTACTATCTATAAATAAAGAAAAGATAAGCATTTTAGTTTCAAAATATTTTTTTAATTTATTTTTTATATTTTCTTCTGATTCTCCTTTATTTACCTTAATTATTTTATTTAGTAATCTATCTTTCATCAAATAAAAAGGATTGTTAGCTTTTATGTTTTTATCAAAATTCTCATCGGAAAAAATAAGAGCTATATTAGTTGGTGTTGTTGTGGTTTTAAGAATAAAAGAAGTTCTTAAATCCTTCATAAAGAAGTTGAATTGATCTATATTACTAATAGCAATAAATTGTCCTAGATGATTTAAATCAAAGTTGAAAATTTCTTTTTTATCTTCTTGGCTAAAAGGAGATAAATTAAAATTTTGCTTTTCATTTTGTTTTGCATAAGGATTTGCAAAATAAAAAGTATCAATATGATTTTTATCTACTTCTCAAATATCATCTTTTTCTAAAAAATCTTTTTTGTATTTTATTTCATTTCATTCTTTAAATAATTCATCAGAATTATGATATTTAGTGTGAATGGGTTTTTCAAAAATAAATTTTGATTCATTATCTTTTTTCTGTATATTTTCTTTATTTTCGTCACAAGAAACGAGAAAATCTGATACTGAAATTGTTGTAAGTACTGGTAATATTAATTTAATTTTTTTCATTTTTATTCAACTTAACTATTGTCTTTTTCTAATTCATGAAATTCAAAAGCAAGTGGATAATCTCAATCTCGATCATATTTATATTGATCTTTCTCATTAGTTAAATTTTCTTCAATTAAATCTTTAAGATTATTTGTTTTAGGAAATTTTATGTGAACAGTTTTTACTTCTTCAGTAATCCTACTTCTTGTTTCTACAAGTAAAGAAAATAATACTATTTTTTTAGAGAAATAATTTTTTAATTTTTCTTCTATTACTTCATCATTATCTAAATCAGTTGTTTTAATCATTGATTGAATTAATGATTTTTTTATTACATAAAATGGATTATTAGTTTCGAACTTATTTAAAAAATCATAATTGAAAAATAAAAGAGAAGGAAAGTCTTTATTTACATTTTTAAAATTAAAAGAAACACGCAAGTCATTCATAAAAAATTTAAATTGATTATAGTTACTTATTGCTATAAATTGACCCAAATGGTTTAAATCAAAATTAAAAATGTGTTTTTTATCTTCTTGAATAAAAGGAGATAAGCTAAAATTATATTTTGAATTTTCTTTTTTAAAAGGATTTTCAAAGAAAAAACTAGTCAAATGATTTTTATAAACTTCTCACTCTCCATGTTTTCATAAAAAATCTTTTTTGTATTTGACTTGATTTCATTCTTTGAATAATTCATCAGGATTATGATATCTATTGTAAGCAGGTTTTTCAAAAATAAATTTTGATTCATTATCTTTTTTCTGTATATTTTCTTTATTTTCGTGACAAGAAATAAAAGAAAATAAAGATAAGCTAGCAGTTGCAACAGGAATTAATAATTTAATTTTTTTCATTTTATTCTACTAAATGACTTATAGCAACTTCATCATCTAATTGCGAAATTGATGAATTTTGTTTATAAAGATAATATCTATATTTTCCTGCTTTACTTATTTTAATATTTAAAATTTCTTTATTAGATTTAACTGATGTGGTTTCTTTAACTTTTTCTCATTCTTTTGTTTGAATATTTCAATATTCTAAAACAATATTGAAATCTGTTACAACATTATTGTTTTTAAACTCTTGTTCAAAGTAATTTTTATCTTTTTTACCAAGATATATATTTTCTGGAATTTCTTTATCAAAACCATTAAATAATCATGCTGAACTAATTTTTAGTATTGAATTATCTTTTAATTCTAATTCTTTTACAGTTTCATCCAATTTTCCTTTTTCTCTATCTCCTTTTATTGTAAATTCTCTTAAACTATTTACTGCTTCTTTTGCTTTTTTGTAGTTTAAAATTCCTGCCCCAAAATCTTGATTATAACCTGTTCCTTTAATTAAATTTTTGCTAAATTCATTAAATAAATCAGATGAAACACCTATTAAAGAAAATATTGATACAGGTTTATTTCTAACTTTTGGAAAATTTCTATATAACTTAGAAATTACTCCTGTTACTAGTGGAGCAGCAAAACTTGTACCTTTGGTATGTGCAGAATTTTCAATAAATTTAAAATCATAATTTGTTCCAGGAGCAGCTACTGTGATATTTGGATAATCTTGTGAAAAATAGTAAGAGTTGCTAGAATTAACTGAAAAAAAAGTAGATTTTTTTGTTTCTGTGTCAATTGCTCCAACTTTTATTGTATTTAAACCTAATTTCATTCCATGAAAATTATTGTTTATATAATCTTCCTTATGATTTCCTGCAGAAAATACAAGAATTATTTTATATTTTTTGGTAAATAAATCTAAAAAATATGCAATGTTATCATAAGAAGTCCTTAAGGTAATTGGGGAATCCGGATCAGGAGAACCATAACCAAAACTTCCATTTATTACTTGAATTCCTTTTGAAACAGAAGTTTTTAAAAGTTTTTCTAAATTATACATATCATTAAAAGCAAAAGTATATTCTGAAGCTTTATAATTTGTAATATAAAGTTTCAAATCATAAATTTTTGCAAAAGGATCAACTCCTTCTTTAGAAGAAATTAAACTAGCTACCTCTTCCTTGTGATCGATGTTTTGGTCCAGTAGACTTTTTGATTCAGAAACTAGATTATTAAACTTAAATAAATTATTATCTTTTCTTAAATAAACACCTTCAAGAACTCCTACTTTTGTTCTATAAACCCCTTCAGGTTCATTAGTTTTTTTATCAATTTTTACTTTTGTTTCATCATAATCATCATTAATTAAATCTAATTGTTTTCTAAAATGTGTTTTGTAATCAGAAGTGGATAAATAATATCAACTTTCTTCTTTCTTTTTAGGTTCTTCTTTTTTAGTTACAGTAGAACTTGATGATGAACTTGATGAATAAGAATTTTTATGCTGTTTATAAGTTCAATCATTACTACTATAAGGATTATAATTGCTTGAACTTATACTTGCTTTTCCTGTATCTTGATCATATAATAGACATTTTCCCAAATCATCTGGTTTATCGATACAATACTTAGTAATTAATCTTTCAGCTACATCTTTAAAAGATAAAGTTCCTACTATTTGTTCTTTAGAATAGTTAGCAAATTCTTTTTTATTATCTAAAAATTCTGCAAATTTATTTGCATCTTCTAAGTCTACTTCTACACTTATCATAGGAAGAATTTCAGAATAATAAGAATATTTAACAATGTTTTTATCTTTAAGTTCACCTAAAAGTAAATCTAAAACTTTTTTATTTTCTTTTGAATATTTTTCAATTTTAAGATTGTTATCTAAATTATCATCTACAAAGACGTTTGTATATAATCTAAATACTTCTCTTTTTGGTAAAGACTCAACAAAATCAGTTACCATTTTATCTTCTTTTGTTGAATGTTCTGAAAAACTTTCAGTTGTATAATTCTTTAATTTACTTAAAAATTCATAAATATTTAATGTCTTATTTTCTTTATTATTTTTTTGCTCTGAATCATTAAGATTCATACTTACACCTAAAACAAATGGACTTAATAAACCAGTTATCGGCATAAGAGTAAATAAGAATTTATTTTTCTTTTTCATACTTTTCTCCTTTATTTTATTTAAAAAGGTTGCAAAAAATCCTAAACTTAATTAGGATTTTCTTTTTAGTTTATTATTTAATTAATTAGCTAAATTTATTTAAAGTCCTAAAAAAGTAAAAATGAAAATATTGGTTAATTTTAATAATTAACTTGTTTATATTACGAATGATAATATTTTTAGTTATTTTCATTTTTCCTCCTGCAACCATAATTTTATTATAATACTTTTTTATAAAATTTTCAAAATAAAATAAATTTTTTCATATTATATTAATAATAATATAAATACTTATTGTTTTAAATTTTATTTATTTCTTGTTTAAAAAATAAATTTTAGTATTATTTTGATATGAGATTAAGAAATATACCAAATGCAACAGAATTACTTTTAGAAAGTGAATATTTAATAACTGAATTCCCTTTTAAAGTAAATTCTAACACTGTGCTTGAAATGGGTATGGGAAAAGGAGAAATGTTAGTTCAACTTGCTCAAAATAATCCTGATATTATGTATATAGGAATTGAAAAATATCCTACAGTTGCTTTAAAATCTATGAAAAAAGCAAAGAAATTAAATTTAAAAAATTTTAAAATAATTAATAAAGATATTGCAGAATTACCTAATTTATTAGAAGGAAAAGTAGATTTAATTTGACTTACTTTTTCAGATCCTTGACCTAAAAAAAGACACTATAAAAGAAGACTTACTTATAAAAACTTTTTAACTATTTATCAAAATTTATTAACTACCAATGGTTTATTAAAGTTTAAAACTGATAATGATGGTTTATTTGAATACAGTATTGAATCTATACAGGAGTTTGGAGCAAATATTATAAATCTAACAAGGGATTTTCATAATAGTGAGCTTTCTAAAAATAATATTATGACAGGTTATGAAAAAAAATGATCAGATAAAGGCAAAAATATAAATTATTTAGAAGTTAAATTTAATAAATAATTATGTATCTCAATAATAAGAATTACCTTTTTTGAAATTATTTTACTAACTCAAAACTTTCGAAAGAAATATATTTATTTCCTTTGTTTGGTTCTTATGTTTTTATGTGATTATTTAAAAATATAGTATTTTTGAATCTAAATGATAGTGATTTAGAAATTGATATAAAAAGAAAAATTTATTTTATTTTGTTTTTTCCTTTGTTTATAAGTTGCGTGTTTTTATTTGTATTTTTAATGTGTTCTGTGTTTTTACTTCAAGAGTGAAATAGTAATCCAGAAAAAAGTTTCTATTTAAAATTTTTAGTTGCTACTAGCGGAATTATTATTTATATTTTACTTCATCCTTTATGAGTATTTCTTGCTTTTAGAGAATGCAAAAAATATTCTCATAAAGAGTACAACACAAAGGGAAAAATAGATTATAACTTGTTTCAAATAAAGAATCAAAAAGAGTGAATTTCCTTTGTTTTAAGCAAAAATCACATAGATGATTTTTCTTATTTAAAGTATTTTCAATTTATAATTAAAAATGAAACAAATAATAAAATAAAATTAACTGAAAAACAAAATATAAATATATCTAATAATTTAGTTGAAAATATAATTTTTAACTGATATAAAAAGCATTTTTACAAATTTAAATTAATGTTTTTACTAGTTTATATAAAAAATATAATTAAAAATCAAAAGCAAATAGATCAAAATAATAATGCTTTATATAAAAACATAAATAAAGAGATTTTCTTTTTAATTGCTTTAAAATTACTGTTTTTTGCAGCTTGAATTAGTTCTCTAATTTTAATTATATTGCTATCAAATATTTTTGTATTTTTCATTTTCTTGTTCTGTTCAATACTTTCTTATTTAATAATTTTAAAACCATTTTTTGGTTTTATATTTAGAGTAAAATTGTTGAAAAAACTCCAAGCATAAACATTTAATAATTTGTTTATCCTTAAATGAAATATAAAGTGCACCAGTGTTTTTATAACCTATTTGTATTTTA
>NZ_JBTGVF010000031.1:0-8540 GCF_054343435.1 Mycoplasma sp. 5370 | reverse complement strand
AAAATACAAATAGGTTATAAAAACACTGGTGCACTTTATATTTCATTTAAGGAAATTCCATCAAAGTGGAATTTTTTTGCATAATTATTACTAATAAGAAAATAAAATAGTATAATTTTTATGATGCACAGGGGTGCTTTTTAGCTGAGATTATACCCTTTTAACTTGATTCGGTTAATGCCGGCGTAAGGAGTTGCTATTTTCTTGCATCAGAAAGGAAAGATGTCTAGAACAAAAGAAATTATTTTTTCTGCATTTGTTTTGGCTTTAATTGTTATTTCTAAATTTATTGAAAAAATTATTCCAGATTTACCAAATGGGCTGGGAAATATAGCAAAAATTCATGAAATAGTTATTTTAATAAGTTCAATTGCTTTTGGAGTCTTAATAACTATTATTCCTGTTCTTATTTATCTTGTTATTATTTCACCTATTTTTAGTGCTTTTTTTATATCAGGAATTTTTTATGTTGAAAATATACAAGATAAAATAGGAGTTTATTTTTTAGATTATTTTTTACCTTTAATTTTAATTGCTTTAATAGGGATATTTAAAAAAATAAAAAATTTAAAATTGATTTTGTTTAGTTATGCAATAACAATATTAATTTTATTATCACACTCGACTAGTGGTTATATATATTTTAAAGAGTATTTAAAACCTATAAAAGAATTAGAAATACTTTATTTTCTTTTATCTTTTGGTTTAAATCTGCTTTCATATGTTTTATTTTTTGTTTCCTTACCACTTTTAGTTATAAGTTCTAAAATATTAAGAAAACACTTTATCAAGCACTAGAAATAGTCAAAAAGTCAAATACAAGTTCAGTAATTTTTAATTTAAAAAGAATTTTATTTTTATTTTTTGATGTAAAAATAATATAATTTATAAAAATAAATTAACAATAATGAGGCAAAATGAATAAAAAAAATAAAAAAACAATATTATTTTCATCAGCGATGTTGTTACCTTTTTCTTATGCTGCTTTTGTAGCTTGTTCACAAACAAAAATTGAAAAAGAAGGTAACACAACTGAAAAAGAACCAACAAACCCTGGAAATACAAATGCAGGAAATGTAAATAAAGAACCAGGTTCAACTACTGGAATTCAAGAAAGTGCAATGGGGAAAATTGCTGTCACAAGTTCAGGGATTACAAATGGTTTTTTAAACGAAGAATATGCAGCAAAACAGGATCCAAACTCTTATTCAACAACTTCATATGGTAAAAGTTTACCTTTAAGTTGAAACAAAGTAGAGAATGCTAAATCTTATGCTGTTGTTTTAGTTGATAAAACAGCAACAGAAGTAATGGGAAGAATTTTTACCCATTGAGGTGTTTTTGATATACCATCAACCACTACTTCTTTAGAAGAAAATTATTCAGTAACACAACAAAATAACAGTGAAATCAAACAAATCATAAATTCAAATGACCAAATGATGGATCACAATGCAAGTATATATTTTGGTCCACTTCCTCCAACAGAACACATTTATGAAGTTAGAGTTTTTGCTTTAAGTGAAGCAAAATTAAATGTAAAATCAAATCACGATAAATATTATTTAGGTGATTTCTATGATGTTATTAAAGACAAAACTATTGCTGAAGGCGTTTTAACATTTGCATATGAACAACATCCTTCTGTAAAATCAAATGGAAATTTATATTCTTCAAATGAAGTTAAAAAACTTGAAATAAAATCAAACGCAATCCAAAATAATATATTAAATACTGGTTATTTTTCAACAAGCACTTCAAATGATTTAAGCCAATTAAAAACTTTTGGATTAAGTTGAAATAAAATAGAAGAAGCACAATCATATATGTACTGAATTGAAGATTATAGTCCAGTAAAAAACGAAAATGAAGCAGAATATAGAAATAAAGTTAAAATTTTAGGTGGCAAAATCAATATTGTAAATCCTGCAGTTGCTGATAAAATGTTTGTTTCTGTTGGTGAAGAGTACTACAACGATCAAGAAACTTCAAAAAACATTTTAAACTCAACTTTTGAACTTAATTTTAATGTTCATAATGAAAATGCAAATAGAGATGCTCAAAAAATATTATTACCTAAAAAAGATGGTGATGGATCTCAAAATCTTTACATAATTAGAGTAGTTGCTTTAAACAAAAAATTAATTAAATATAATAAAGCTAATAATAACGATCCTCATCCAACTCATATGGATGAACACTTAATAAAAGATTCTTTAGGTTCATATTTACTTCAAGCTAAAGGTTCAATAATTGCTGAAGGATCATTAATATTTAAATTAGTATAAATTATCAATCCTTTTAAGGATTGTTTTTTTCTTAATTTTTAATGCATTTTTTGAATTTTGGTATAATTGCAATATGAAATTTTTAAACTTAGGAAATTTGAGAATAAAACTTTATAAATTTATCAGTTTAGTTTATTCTGATTTAAAGTTTTTACCTACAGAAACTTCTCAAAATATTTTTGATAATTATCCCATTTTTCTTCATTAGAGAAGGAATTTTTTCCTTTAGATAATGAGGTTTTTGATATTTTAAAAAAAATTTTAATTATTAAAGAAGGGTTTATTTATTTATGATTCAAAAAGAAAAACAAAAGACTCTCATTGAATTAAAAAATGTTGATAAAGAATTTGGTGAGAAAAAAGTTTTAAATAATGTAAATTTAAAAATTAAAAAAGGCGATTTTGTTACTTTACTTGGACCTTCAGGTTCAGGAAAAACTACAATTCTTAGACTAATTGGTGGTTTTGAGTGAACCACTCGTGGTGAAATTAAATTCGATGGGGTAGATATTAAAGACTTACCAGCAAACAAAAGAGATGTATCCACTATTTTCCAAGACTATGCTTTATTTTCTCACCTGACAGTTTCTGGAAATATTAAATACGGACTTAAATTAAAACGTTATCCAAAAACAAATATAAATGAAAATATACTTAAAAAATTAGAAGAAAATAAAGAAAAATGAACAAAACATGCTAATGAAAAAATGGTTGAAATTGATAAACAACAAGCCATTTATAAAGAAGAATTAAACGATTCTAAACTTTCTAAACTCAAAAAAGCAAAAATCCAAAGATGATTGGATGATTCTGATTTTAAATATTCTTATTGAGAAAATTATGTTAATACAAAAACAGAACATTTTCAAAAAAGATATTTAACTAGAAAAATTACTAAACAAGAAATGGAACAAGAAGTTTCAGATATTATTAAAATAGTTGGTCTTGAAGGAAACGAAAATAAAAATATTAGTGAACTTTCAGGTGGTATGAAACAAAGGGTAGCACTAGCTCGTTCATTAGTTATTGAACCAGAAATCCTTTTATTAGACGAACCATTATCAGCACTTGATGCAAAAATTAGACAAAAAATGCAACAATTATTAAGATCGGTTCAACAAAAATTAGGAATTACCTTTATTTTCGTTACTCACGATCAAGATGAAGCTTTAGAACTTTCAGATAAAATCGCGGTAATTAGAGATGGTGAAATTGAACAATATGATTCACCAAAAAACATTTATGATTATCCTGTAAATAAATGAGTAGCAAACTTCATTGGTGATGCTAACTTCTTTGATGCACAATTTGTGGAACCAGGAAAAGTAATGATTTTAAATCACTTAGTTGAAACAATCCATACAGATTTTGCAAAAGATGAAAAACTAGATGGTTTAATTAGACCAGAAGACATAGTTTTATCAAGAAAAGTAAGAAGTCACTATTTTGGTGTTGTAGAAAAAAGCACTTATAAAGGGTCATACTACTTTATAAATGTAAAAGTAGGAAACAAAATAATTCAAGCTGAAACAATTGAAAATTTTGAAATTGGTGAAAATGTTTATGTTCATTGAACTAAAGAAGCATTACACTTAATGAAAAAAGATCGTAAAGGCTTTTTAGCAAATGATAACTAATATTTTGAAAAAAATAAAGTCAGGATTTAATCCAAGACTTTCTTTATCAATTCCTTATATTTTATTTTCAATTATTTTCATATTGTTGCCATTACTTTTACTTTTTATTAAAGCAGTAGCACCTATTTCCACTGATGATGGTGAAACTTTTAATAATCATTTATTCATTCAACAAAAAGAAACATGAGTAATTATAGGGAGATCTGTATTTGTAGGTATTGCAACAGCGATTATTTGTTTAATAATTGCTTTACCTTATGCTTTTTATGTTTCAACAGCAAAATCAAAGGTATTTAAAATTTATTCAATTTCTCTTATTGTTTCACCTTTGATTATATTCACAATAGCAAAAACATTCTCTTTAAGAGCTCTTTTTGTAACAATGTTTGATGAAGCAGATTTAAATACTATCTGATTTATGATTTTAGGATTAGTATTTTTAAATCTTCCATTTATGATTATTCCTTTATATACAGTTTTTAGAGATATGCCTAAAAATATTTTAGAAGCTTCTGCAGATTTAGGATACAATAAAACTCAAACACTTTTTAAAATAGTTTTACCTTACGGATTAAAAGCTATTTTTTCAGGTATTGGATTAGTATTTCTACTTGCAGCAACTTCAATCATTATTTCTGATAAATTACTACCAAATGGTGGTCAAAATCAACTGATTGGAAACTTAATCAATATTAACGCTAATCCATCTAACCCATTTGATCTTGCAAGATCATCATCTTTAGTTTTAATTACTATTGTAGTTATGATGGGAATTTATGCAATAATTTATTTCTTTCCAATTGTATTATTAAAATTGAAAGGGATTAAAAATGACTAGATTATTAGATTTTTTTAAAAAGTATGAAATTTTAAGAAAAAGTTACATTTGAATAATTTTAATTCTTTTTTATACACCAATATTTTTTGGTTTAATTTATTCTTTTAATAAACCATCTGATAAAGAACTTATTTCTACTACTTGAAATACATTTAGCTGAAAAGGTTATGAAGATTTAGCATCTCAAGAAAAATTACTTGCACTTGCAAACTCATTTATCATAGCTATTGCAACAGCTATAATTGTTATATTTATTTCGTTAATTACCGTTTTTGCTTTATGAAAGCAAAAAAATAAAAGTGTAAAAACTTATATTAATACAAGTTCTAACATTCCTTTAATTAACCCAGATATTATTACAGCTATTTCACTAGCAATCTTGCTTTCACTTGTTTTAGGGGTTTTAAAAGCTACTGAAGAAGGAATGATAAGAGCAATTGTTAGTCACGTAACTATGACTCTTCCTTACGGAATTATGCTTTTATATCCAAGAAGTGAAAAATTTTCTAAAAACCTTTTTGAAGCTTCTTTAGACTTGGGATATGGAAGAATAAAAACTTGATTTAAAATTTATTTAACATATATGCTTCCTGCTATTTCTTTTGTGTTCATTATTGTAGCTTTTCTTTCTTTTGATGATTTTATTATTACAAGAATTACATCTAATGTTTCCACAATAGGGGTCGAATTATATCAAGGAACTTTTAAAACCTGAGCACTTGCTTTAGGTGCAATTATGTTACTTTTTACCGTTGTGGGAAATGTTGTTTATATAGTTTATAAAACTAAAAATTCCAAAAAAGGAGTAAAAAATGGCATTATCAAATAAAGCAAAATGAACAATCGCAGCTTCTTCATTAGTTTTAGTTCCAACAGTTATTGGAGTAACTTATATTAAAACAACTGCTAATTTTAAACCAATTATTATGAACTATCAAAACTATCTTTCTAAAAGCACAGTTGATGGTTTAAATAAACATTTTAATTATAAAGAATTTGGTGATGTTTCTGAATTTTCTAAAGCTATAGAAGATAATAGGGTTATTGGTGGAGTTGGTTCAGATTTCCAAATTGTTAGAATGATTCAAAAACAATTAATTAGAAAAATTGATTTTGAAAGATTATTTAGAAAAAATAAAGCACTTGCAAATAAACTA
The DNA here is from genome assembly GCF_054343435.1 of Mycoplasma sp. 5370. Classification (NCBI taxonomy): domain Bacteria; kingdom Bacillati; phylum Mycoplasmatota; class Mollicutes; order Mycoplasmatales; family Mycoplasmataceae; genus Mycoplasma; species Mycoplasma sp. 5370. Next base: position 2,620 of record NZ_JBTGVF010000031.1, on the reverse strand, counting down.
AAACATAATCCTAATTTAAGTGCACAAGAAAACATTAATAATAAAAGGAAAGTTATAGAATCACTTTTAAGAAAAGAAACTTTAGAACATTTAGATAATTATAATCAATTTCTTTATGTTGAAGGTGATAAAAGCAAAGGGATTATCGACATTGATGGTGATGGAATTCAAGATCAATTATGAGAATTTTTAATCCCTTATTATATTCAAGATAAAGTTTTTACTTATACAGTTGGTGATTACGATAAAGATGGCAAAAAAGTACCATTAAAAGAAGCAGTAGCTTCTTGAGATGATGCAAAAAAACAGGAAATTAGAGAAAAAGGTATTCGTTTTGATAAACAAGATTCTATATCCATTGCTCAAACTTTAATTAAAAATGGTTACAAATATTTTGAATGAACTGAAGCAATGAGAGATAATCTTCTTTTAGGTAGTGAGTTAGTTAATGATCCAAAACTTAAAAACAATGGTTATACAGGAGTTGTAGATAAAGAAAACTATCAAGAACAAATTAATAAATTTCTTGAAATTGTTCAAAAATCAACAAATCATCCTTTATCTGATACAAAAATTAACAGTGTTAAAAGTTCGGGTTTAGAATTATTAACAGCTTTAATTGACTCTGGAGTAAAACAAGAAGTAGGTTTTATTTATAATGGTGATGCTTTAGATGCACTTAACGGTAATGATAATTTTAGCAACGTTGAAGATGGAACAACAGTAAGAGCAATAAGACCAAAAAATAATATGACATTATTAGATGCCTGAATTATTACAAAAGATATCGATGATAACTTGGCAAATCAATTATTAGATGACCTTTATGATAATCTTTATAAAGGTGATGATTATTCAGTTGATGAGTTAATTTTTGAATCAGCTGAAAATGTTAGATATAATTATGTGCAAAAAGACGATAACTTTGTGGAAGAGTCAGGACGTGGTTATAAATTAAACTTTGAAGCACTTCCAAATTTAAGAAACTTTGACTATGTTAACTATACACCTGCTTTTAAATCTACTTATGAATATTTTGAAAAATTCTATTTTAATGATGCAACTACAACAGTAAAAGAAACAAATGATGAAGATGCTGAAGAAATTTCCATCTTACAAAGTTTAGATGGAGAAATTCTTAAAAATGATCCAAAACTTTCGTCTATTAAAGTAGAAACTACTGAAAACAGTTCTAAATTAGCAAAAAACCTTTATAAATCACAACAAAAAACACAAACCGTTTATGGTTTAGAACCTGATGAAAATACACCTCCAGAAGACATTTATAATGTAGAATATAAATTCCTTGCTCCTGTAGGTGAAAGTTTAAATTCAGAAATAAAAACAGCATACATTATTGCAACTAAAAAATAACTTAATAAGCTTAGAGAATTTTCTCTAAGTTTTTCTTTATAAGATTATTGAAAGTATAAGAAAGTAGATAATTATTTTAAAAGTTGGAAGTTTAAGTTAAAATGTTAAATTATTCATAAAAATTCACATTTTTAATAAAAACTATTCTAAAAAATTAAATTTTTTTCAGTTTTTGCAAATAAAGTTATATAATAATATTGCAATCAAATAAAGGAGAATAATATGAAAAAATTTAAAAAAAGAAAATTGTTATTCCTATCTTCTTCATTAATTTTGCCATTTTCTTTTATTGCTGTTTCTTGTGCTCAAGAATCTAAAGAAGAAAAAGAGCAATTAGAACAATCTAAATTACAGGAAAAATACAGAAATTTAGTAGTGAATTCAGCTTATAAAGTTAAAAATGATTTTATAAAAGAAGAATTTCTTTATGATGAAAAAAAAGTTTCACTGAAATTTCCAAGAAGATTTGACAAAGTAGATAGTTATAATCATCTGATTACAGAAGAAGAAAGAGAAGCATTTAATAAATTTTTAAAAGATAATTACGATAATACTTCTAAAGACAAATTCTTTAAAGAAAATTATCTTTATGTTTTTCACACAAATAAAATTTCAAGAAATTTATTATATGATGACAGAACTTTATATTATAAAAATAATGAAAATAAGTTTTATATTATAGATAAACCTAATTTTCACTTAGATGAAAATTCTGATCCTAATCATAATTATTCAATTTCATTTTTAGCAAGAAATAAATTAAAAGGAAAAACAAGTTGGACTATAATAAATACAGATGAAGATTTCAAGAAATTTCAACCTAACGATAGTGATGAAACAACAGAATTATTTAATCAAAAAGTTGTAAGAGAAGATTTACTTAACAATGATGATGTTAAATCTAAATATAAAGAATTTATAAATACAAAAGATTTAAAGAATGATTTTTATTTTGATAAATTAACATTAGAAGATTCATCTGCTAAAAAATCTCTTTTAGAAGATTTATTCGATTCTCAAAAACAACAAGATTCAGACCATTTATCAATAAAAATAACTCAAGAAAACTATAGAAGTTATTCTCATTGATTAGATCCTTTTATTTCAGAATATGTTAGAAATAATTTTGAGCAATACAGAAGAGAATATTGAACATATTTTAATGATAAAGATTTAATTGCAAATATTTATATGGTAGTGTAAGATATTTTGTGTAAATTTCTCTTGCTTACTTTTTAGTAAGAGA
>NZ_JBTGVF010000030.1:0-8571 GCF_054343435.1 Mycoplasma sp. 5370 | reverse complement strand
ACCAAAAAAATGGTTGATTTTCTGCTTTTTAGTGTTAACTGGGAAACTCGGGAGAAAAATAACACTTTTTTTAAGTGTTATTTTCTTTATTCTTCAATATCTATTTGTGCAAGTTCAACAACTAATTCATCTTTTGAAATGGTTAATGAATCATTTTTTAAATCTTGTTCAATTTGTTCTAAATATAAAGCTTTTTGCTTGTTTGTTTCTCTTTTTTTAGAGAAAGCAAATAATGTAGCTGCTGCTGTTAAAAACGCCATTATTGTAGTTATGATTGAAATTGTTACAAATAATCAAACTGCTGTTAAATTTGGGTTTTTAGCAATAGCATAAGCTGATAACAATCCATTAAATGCACTCATTAAAATTAAAGCAATACTTACAATTAAGAAAGTTCATTTGGATCTTAAATACTTAGTAGTTAAACTTTTCATACTTTTTTTAGTTCTGTTTATTTCATTTGAATAATCCATAATTATTCTTCTCCTTCGTTAAGTGAATATTTATTACCAAGTATTTCAGAAACTCTATCAAAAAATAATAAATCTTTATTTTTTGCTTCTGCATATTTTCCTTCATTTGCTTCAAAAAGAACTTTTTCTAAATAAATTAAATTATTAACTTTTTGATTTCTTATTCATTTTTTCTTTACAACAAATAAAGCTAATAATCCATTTAAAATAGCTAAAGAAATTCCTATTCACAATGTGAAAATTGGTCATTGATCTACTATTTTTCCATCAACTTCTGAAGTGAATAAAAGGGCAAATCCTTTAAATTCTTCTAATCTAGAAGAAGCTAGTTTTGCAACTCCCATTAAACCAGAAAAGAAAGTAAATAATAATGAAAATAGAGCAGCTACTCAAAAAATTATTTTATAAATTTTTGCTTTTATATTAGTTTTTAAAGTTATATAATCAATAAATTCTTTTGTAGAATCAAATAATTTTACATTCATTATTTTCCACCTCCTAAAATAAATTTCTTGATTAATTGCCCTTTTGAAACTTGTTTTTTAGCTAAAAAATCTTTTTCAATTTGATTAAATTCTTTATCAAATTGTTCTTTTGAATAATTTTCATCTTCTCTTAATTTATATGTTATATATGTTATTTTTCTCATTGCTTGTTTATAATCTTTAAATTTCATTACTTCTCTATAAATAGATAAAAATAAATTAAATAAAAAGGTTAGAACGATAAAGGAAGCAAGTACAATTGTTAAACCTAATTCATCAAAAAATGATTTTCTTGTTTCTGCTGGAATAGAATTATAACGATTTACTTCTATAACAATAACTGTTATCGCAATTGCAATAATAGTTAAATTTAAAATTATTAAAGCTCATTTAATAAAATTATCTAAAATAGAAGAATATTTTGCTTCTTTTGCTAATTTTCTTTTTTTGCTTTCTACATATTCAAGCAATTGAATATTAATATTTTTCATTTTTCCTCCGACGGCACATATTATACTTTATTTTTTAAAAATAAAATAGTAAAATATATATGAGTTTTAAACTCAAATTAGGAGAAATTTTTTATAAATATGGATCAATTTATCAAAACAGTGAGTAACCAATCCCTATGAGGAGCAATAATTGCTTCTATTGGGATTATTACAATAGGTTACTTATTCGCAAAATTTAAAATTTTAAAACAAGAAGGTAAAGGAATTATAAATCAAATTGTTTTATTAATTGCTTTGCCTGCTCTTGCGCTAAATGGTTTTATGAAAACCATTACAATTAAAAGTTTGATTGAACAAGCTGTAATTCTTGGGGTTGCTTTTGCGTTTTACATAGTGCTGTGCATCATAGCATTAGTTTGAGTTAAATTTGTAAAAGTTCCAAAATTCTTAAAATCTAAAGTTATTAAAACTTTAGGTGGTGAAAAAGTTACAGAATCAAGAGCTTTAGTTATTTGAATGATGTTAATTTTTGGTTCAACAACATTCTTTGGACTACCTATTATTCAAGCAGTTTATGACAAAAACGGAGTTTTAGCTGCTAACATCTGAAACATTCCATACAGAATTTTCCTTTATTCTCTATGTTTTATGTTGATGTCAGGTCTTAAATTCAATAAAGCAAACTTTTCAAAATCAATTAAAACTGCTTTATTAAATCCTATTGTTATCGCTACATTTGTTGGTTTAATTTTATGATTAAGTCAATTAATTCCTGGTGGTACTTGAAATGTAGTAGATAAAGATGGTAACAAAACAGGAGCTATAGTGGGGTGATTTGAATTAAGTAAAACTCTTCCTGCTTTACACAAAATAATCCAAACTCTTTCAGGTTTAGCTTCACCATTAATTTGAATAACAATTGGTATGACTATTGCTACAGTTCCTTTGAAAAACGCAATACAAGATATATGAGTTTGAATATTTGTAGCAATTAAATTGATAGCAATACCATCACTAGTTCTGTTAATAATGTTACCTTTAAAATATACAGGAGTGGTTACTGGTAGTGTTGCTAGTTCAATGGTTATTTTTGCTGCAGTTCCTCCTTCAACAGTTGTTATTGCTTATTCCATGAAATACAAAATGCATGAAACTTATTCAGCACAGTGTTCTGCTTTAGCAACTCTTTGTGCTATTGTAATGATGCCTGTTTGAATAGTTATTTTAGGATTGGTATTTTAATGGCAAATATAAAAGTTATTTGTTTTGGAGTAAGAGAAGTGGAAAAAGAAATTTTCCACAAATTTAATAAATACAATTATAAATTAGAACTTCGTTCTGACTCATTAAATGAAAATACTGTTGATAGTGTTAAAGGTTTTGATGCAGTTATTACAAGAGCAAGCGATAAAGTTAATGCTGCTGTTGTAGAAAAAATTCATTCTTTTGGTATTAAATACATTTTAGCTAGAATTGTGGGTACAGATCATATGGATTTAGAAAAAATGAAAGAACTAGGAATCAAATCAGCAAGAGTTCCTTCATATTCTCCAACAGCTATTTCAGAATTAGCATTTTCACTTGGTGTAATGTTAAACAGAAAAAGTCTTCACTTTGCTCACAAAGGTTATAATAAAGATTTTACCGTTGATCCTTTTGGTTTTGCAAGAGAATTTAAAAACACAACAGTAGGAATTATTGGAACAGGAAAAATCGGATATTGAACTGCTCACTTTTTTAAATCAATAGGTGCAAAAGTTTTAGGATTTGATCCTTTTCCAAATGACAAGGCAAAAGAAGTACTGGAATACACCAATTTAGATGACCTATTAGCAAAATCAAATATTATTTCATTTCACATCCCTTATATTAAAGGTCAAAATGATAAAATGATAAATAAAGATTTTATTTCCAAAATGAAAGATAATGCTATTTTAATAAATACGGCTCGTGGTCAAATTCAAGATGAAAATGCTTTATTATGAGCTTTAGAAACTAACAAATTAAGTGCTATTGCTGCAGATGTATTTAACAACGAAGGTGAAATTTTCTTTAAAAAACACCAAAAAGAACTTCCAAATGAAACAGTTCAAAAATTAATGACTTATTATCCAAGATTTGTTGCAACTCCACACATAGGTTCATATACAGATGAAGCAGTTGCAAATATGGTTGAACAATCTTTTGATAACTTAAATGAATTTTTAACTACCGGAGATTGTAAAAATAAAGTTTACTAAAAACAAAAAGTTAACAATTATTTGTTAACTTTTTTTATTCTTTACTTATAAATAACCTTATTATCCTATACATAAGTCATAAATTATCTAAATATTTTGTTTCTTTTAGATAAAGATTTTCTTTTAAATTAGAAGGTAATATTAGCTGTGATTTTGCTTTCATTATTTCTTGATCAGAAATTCAAGCGTCTTCTGAAACAAAATCTATTAAATTAATTTTGTCTACCATTTTTTTATAATTATTTTTGTTTAAATATAAAGAATTAATGAGTAAACAAAGTAAAATATAAAATTTTAAGGTTTTAAAATTATTAATTTTTTGAATATCTATTTTATCAACAAAAAGTTCTTGTGTATTTGCCAAAACTATTTCAATATCTTTATATTTATAAATTTTATCTCGTTCTATTTCTATACAAAAATCCTTTATTTTTGCTTTTAAATCATAATTTTTATCATCAGAAATTAAAGTAATACTTTTTATTATAAAAAAATCATCAAAATATAATTCTAAACCTTTTTCTCCTATAAAAATTACTTTATCAAAATCTAAATTAGATTCTATGAAATTTAGATTTTTTCTGTTTTTAATAAATTTAAATCCATTAATTACTGAACCAATTCTTAAAGAAAATAAATTTATTAATAATATTAAAGCAAAACAAATTAAATTACTTCTATTTTCATAATAAAAATATAATAGTCCAAAAATCATAACTCTTCTTAATGCTGCAAATAAAAAGAATATAGAAAATATAAAACAAAAAACAATAATATATATAATCACTTCTTTATGTGGTGCTTCATTAATTTTGATTAAATAAAATATAGATAAAAATAAGGTTAAAATGAAAATAAAAGAATCTATAAAGGTAAAGAAAAATAATTTAAATCTCGAACTTAAATAAGTTAATTTTTCAACTTCATTTTTTAAACTAAAGAAGTTTGTCTTCATAATTTCCCCTCAATCTTTTTCAATTAAAATTCATTATAAAAAACATTTTTATTTTATTTTTATAGTCATTATAATCTATTTCTTTATTTTTTAAAATCTGTATTTTAATGGTTAAAATTAAAATGTATTTTATTAATATTCATAATATAAAAGGAAAAAATAAAATTGGTAACAAATAAAAAAGAAGTGAAGCAATTACACTACTTGCAGCTAACTTATTGTAAATCTCAGTTCTAAAAATTAAATCAATTATCAGTAAAATTAAAGGAAATATAAGGATTAAAAAATTAAAAGTTAAAAAGAATATAAGTCTAAAAAATGAATAATCATTATTTATTCATTTTAGTATTTTTTTAATTTCTTTATTTTCCATCATTTATTCTATTTTTATAAATTTCAGAGTAAGCATTTCTGGCTGTGTAATATTTAAAATCAAAAAGTGCTTTTTGCATATTCGACATCATTGTTTTTAAATCTAAATAACCTTTAAAAAAAGAAATAAAACTATTTTTTCCTAGTTCATTTTCTATTTCTTTCATTGTTTCTTCCATTATTTTTATATTAGGTATCACTTCTTGATATAAAGTTTCTATTAAATATCTGGATAAAGAAATAAATTTATCTGGAAGTATTCCTACTTGCAAAATTAATTGACTACTTAAAAGAGATAAACTACTAAGCAAAAATGATGAAGCTTTTAAAATTGTTGAAAGTGGTGTTTCGTTATCTAAAACATCCGCCGGATAACCTATAACTTCTGAAAAAGTTTCTAAATTACTTGAAATTTCTTTTTTTGTTTCGGTTAAAATATGATCTGATAAAATTTTTTCATAAAAAATGGTAACTTCTTTTAAAAGTTTTATTAAACTTTTTCCGTCTTTAAATTTTTGCAAATATTCTCATTTATTTTCATTCAAAAAGTCCATAATCCTATCTCATCCTGCATCAATATTTTTTCCTAATTTCGGATCTCACGGTTTATCATATAATAATTCCATAACAGGAATTACAGCTCTACTTTCTATTTTTATCGGTAAATCTATAATCATAATATTCCTTCTTTCCCTTCATTTTAAAATGAAGTTACATAATATATATAATTAAATTATAATACTTAAATAAAAGTGTACTATTTAAAAAAGCAAAAAATTATATTTTTTTATTTTTTTATTTCAAAATTCCTTTTTTTCATAATATATGTAAATATATTATATCACTTTTAAAAAAAGAAAAATACCTTTTTATATAGGTATTCTCTCTATAAAATTAATTTTTGTTTTTTGAAAAATACAAATTTAGTGTGTATCAAAGTGTTATTTTATAAAAATCTTTTTCTCTTCTATTTATATAGTTTTTATCTTTAAAAATATATGTACTGTTTCCAAATAAATAAATAACAAAACAAGAAAAATAAATATTAATTAAGGAATTAAATAATTCAGCATCAGTCATTTTTTCTTTTTTAATTAACTCAATTTGTTTATTTAATCTTTTTATTATAAAATCTTTTCTACTTTTGTTTTTTCTATAAAAAGTTAAGTTTTTGTATTTTTCTAAGTCTTTATTTTGTTCTCAAAAATTAATTAATTCTTGGATTGGATTTTCTGTTTTTTCTTTGCTTTTTGTTTTTCTAGAAAGTTTTATCTTATAAATAACAAAAATTAATATGAAGTAAATTATGAACAAAATACTAAAAATAATCGATAAGATTCAATATACATTATTGCTTTCTTGATTGTAAGATTCAATTGTAGACATTACTATAAAAAATATAAAAAAGGAAATATTAATAATGATTTCTCAAATATCTATAAATTCAATCAAACTATTTGTATTTTTTGTATTTTTTTGCGCTTTTCAAATTCTTTTATCTATTTTTTCTAAAAAAGTTTTTTGTTTATAAGACACAAAGAAAAACAATGAATTTAATAATGAAAAAAGCATAAATGCTAATAATATTAATAAAAATGATTTCATGATTAAAACAATAGAGATAAAATTGATGTTATTGATAATACAGCATTAAAAGCCGCAGGAAATCAATATGTTGATGCAGAAATAGTTGCACCGCTAGCAATTAAAATTGGTTTTAATATATTAGAAATGCTATGTCCTAAAGTATAAATAGATGATAATGAATAAGTAGCTTTTTTAATATTAGCCATTTCTTCTTCGTATTTAACTAACGCTAATTTTATTCCTGCCACAATAGAAGCAGAAGCAGTTGCTCCAACAGAACCAGCTATTGCTATTGGTAAGGCTCCAACAAAACCGAAAGAAGCAAGAGCAAAACTTAAAGCGGAAGTTCCGGCTAACACACCAGTAAAAATAGATAATGTTTTTTTAGCAGTTTTTAATTTTTCTATTAATTCTAATAATTTTTCTTTTTCTTCTCTTAATTTTATATTTTCTGCATAATTTTTATAAAAATCATAGTCTGTTTGTGTATAACTTTTTATTTCTTTTAATTTTAATATTTTAAATAAAGTTTCTCTATCTCCAGCTAAAATTAAATTTGTTATTGTCAATAATTCTTCTTTATTTTTGCTGTGTAAATCATTATCTAGATTAGTGTGAGTGAGTCTTGAAATAAAATCAATATGTTCTTCAAGTTCTTCTAGTGTTAATGGTTGTGCTTCTAAATTTCTAAATAATTTATTAGCATGTTCTAAATATTCTTCTAAAGAAGGTTCTACTTCTTTAGACAAATCTTCTTCTTCTAATAATTTAATATTTTTTTCTATTCTTATTTCATCTTTTATTAAAAAATTTGTATCTATAACTATAAACTTTATGATTTTTTTCTCTATTCTATTCATTTCTCTCCTTAAAAGAATAAATTTTATTTAGTTTCTTTTTTCATTATTTTTTTAAAGAAAGTTCAATCTTGTTGTTCTTGGAAAACTTCTCTTGGTTTTCTAAATTTAATTTTAGGATTTTTGTTTTTTTCATTAAAATTACCAAACTCTATAGAAGATAACAATACATAAATAAAATATGCTAAATAAGTAAGTAAAGGAACTAAAACTGATAAAGTTACTATATTTAAAGGTCATCTTGTTAGTTTTCCCAAAGTCCCTATTCCAGTTCTACCAAGGTATAACCAATTAGGATCTAATGCTATTTTTAATTTAGGGTTGTCTATTTTTTGTAAAATTTCATACATTATTCAAGAAACAAAAAATATTACTATTCCTAAAATTAACATCATCACAAGTCCTTGTGTTATTACTGTAATGTTTATTTTTGCTTTTTTGCCATATGCAATATGTGTTAGAACTGGGATAAAAATTACAAATCCATGAGTTAATATAAAATCTCAGTAAGCATAAGTGTCATATCCAGAGTCAAACCCTGCTCTTTCATATTCTATTGTCCCTGGTTGGAAAGAATTATAAATTCTGTCTTGATTAATAAATTCAGGAACAGGTCCTAAATTTACAAATAAAAATCCTACTATTCCACCTAAAAAAGCTAATATACTAATATATTTAATATTGTGTGCCTTTTTGAAAAGGAAAATAAATCCAAAATAAACTATATAAAATCTACATAAATGTAAAGGAATTAATTCTCATTTTCAAGGATAATCGCGAACCAAAAATAAAATTATTCTAAAAATATTAAATATTATTACAAAAGCACCTATCACCATAAATAATTGATCTTTGTTTAAATTTTTTAAATATTTTTTGTGTGGGTTTGAATTAAAATGGTTATATATTTTTGATTTATAAATTCAAACAAAAGTAGTTGCTAAAAGAATTAATGCAAAAATTGAATAAAATAAAATCTTAGACTCTGCAAATGTAACTACATTTCTTCTTCAATTAAAAAAATCTAAAAATTGCATTTTTTTCTCCTTTCAAATTTTTGTATATAAATTATAATACTATTTTTTGTTTTTAAAATGTAAATTATTAATCAAAATGTCCTTTTTTTAGCGATATGAAAATAATAATTATT
>NZ_JBTGVF010000029.1:0-8872 GCF_054343435.1 Mycoplasma sp. 5370 | reverse complement strand
TAATTATTATTTTCATATCGCTAAAAAAAGGACATTTTGATTAATAATTTACAATATTTTTTTATTTATTTCTTAAATTTTTTCCAAAAATTTTATACTCTTCAGTAAGTCCTTTAATTCTTTCTATAAATCTTGTAACTTTAAATTCTTCATCTTCTTTTTTGTTGTTGTCCACAAAAGAATCTAAATAAATTTTTTTGAGTTCCAATAAAGAATAATTAGAACTAAAAAAAGTTATTTTTGAATTTTCTAAACGATAATTTAAAATTTCGTATAAAACTGAATCTCTGAATCACATTGATTTTTTTTCTAAACCAAAATCATCTAAAAATAATTTATCTACTTTTTTCAATTTTTCTAAAATTTCATTTAAATTTAATGTTTTGGAAGTTATTTTATTATTTAAATAAGTTTGAAAAATAGGAATATTTAAAAAAATTATAGAATTATTTTTTTTAGCAAAATGCACTGATGTAGCTTGTAAAAATTTTGTTTTTCCCACTCCCATATCGCCATAAAAATAAAAGCCATGCTCTAAATTTTTATATTTTTCTATGACTTTTAAAAATCTTGAGTTAATTTTTGTATCTTTTTGTTGATTTTGTTTTAAAAGAGTTTTTAAGTCTAAATCAACATCAAAACTAAAAATTTCTGTTAATCAAAAATTTTGTTTATATTTCTCTTTTTTTCTTTTCTCAGATAAAATAAATACTTTTTTCAAAGTTCCTGTTTCAGTTCTTACGATTGAAACTTCAAAATTTTCATTTTTTTCTAAAACTTGAATAAATAAATCTAAATTTTTTTCAATTTCTTGATCCAAAATTGAATATTGTTCAATTATTTCAGATGTTTTACTATTTCTTTTTATTTCTTGAATTATTAGTTGTTTCTTTTTATCAATTATTTCTTTTTCTTGTTCACTAGAAAAGATATCTAAATTTAATTTCATTTTATACCATTCTCTTTTCTATAAAAAATCTAATATTTTTTCTAATTCATTTTCTGAAACTTCTTTTTCTTTATTTTTAAATGAATTATTAGAACCATTAGTTTCTTCTTCATCTAAATCTAAAATATTAGTTTGGGAACTCTTTTTAAAAGAAAGGGCATCTTCTAACTCATTTTTAATATCCTTTGCTTCAGTTATTTCTTTTTTTAGTAAATCAGATATTATGGTAATAAAATACTTTCTATTTATTTTACCATTAACTTCATAACAAAAACTTAACACTTCATTAATAGATTCTTGACTCATATGAACTAAAAATTTATCAATTTCTTTTACTAAAGAAGGTTTTACAGATTTTTTAGTTAAAAAATTTAAATATCTTTCAGTATTAAAAGTTTCTTTAGCAGTTGAATTGTCATTAACCTTAGTTAATTCAATTTCTACTGTATTAGATATTTTTTGTTCATCGATTTTGAAAACTTCTAAAAAGCTTGTACTAATATCTTCATAATCATCTGTATTAGTTAATTTAACTTCAAATTTATTTATTAATTTTTCTAATTTTTTTTGTCCTATTTTTTTCTCTATTTCATTTAAAAATAATTTATTTTTTAAAATAGTCTCAACTTCTAAAGGTTTTTTTAGTAAAAAAATGTATTCATCTAAGTCTTCTGAATAGTAGGTTCTAATTAAACCAACAGCTTCTAAAAATTGTTTGCTTTTTTTGAATTTATCTTCTTTCATATTTAATTCAATAATAAATTCTTCAATTTCAAAAAATAGAGAACTTAAAGATAAGTTTGCTTTAACTTTATTATGTAAAAAACTAAACAAAAATACAGCTTTTGCCCCAATAATAGGTAAGTAAAAATTCTCTATGATTTCCATATCATAATCTGTTATTCTTTTTTCTAATTCTAATTTATATTTGCTTTTCATTTTACTCCCTAAAATTTTGTTTTTTTATTTAAGTGAAATTATTTTATTATAGTATTTTTAAAGTTGTAAAAAAATCTTCAAAAAAGTTTTCTTTTTCTATATCTTCTCACGAAATATTAACAACTTTTTTGCCTATTTTTCCATTATTTAGGAAATTATTTAATTCAGAAATTTTTTTATTCACACCTTTTTTTTCAATATTTTTTTGCCTTTTTTCTTCGGTTGTTTGAATATTTAAAATTTGTGAAAAAAAACGAAGAAAATTTGCGTTTTTCGTAAATAAATTTGGTATTTCAACAAAATCATATTTATACTTGCTTAAATGTTCTTCAAGCACCGGATAAACTAATTGTTCTAATTTATTTATATTGCCTTTGTCATTAAGAATAAAGTTTCTAATTTCTTCTTTATTTACTTCATCATTTTTAATAAAATTTATTCCTAATTTTTCTTTAATTATAGAAACGCAAACTCCGTTTTTTGCATAGCATTCTTTATAAAAATCATCGGTGTATAAAACTTTATAACCGTATTTTTCTATTTTTTTTAAAAAGGTTGTTTTTCCAGAACCATATTTTCCAATAACTGCTATCATCTTAAAAATTGTCTATTTTCTTTTCTAAATTTTTTAATTCTAAATATTCTAAAATATTTGCTAATTCTTTTGTTCTTCTAAATTTAAAAGTTGTACTTTCTATTGTGTGTTTAGTTGTTGCTTGGTCGTTTAATTTTACAATTTCTCTATATAAATAAACATTTTCTTTATCTGCAAGTAATTTTTCTTTTAAAGAATCTGAAACTTCTTCAATTCTTCTATAAATATTGTCAATATTACTAAATTTATTTAATAGTTTTTTAGCAGTTTTTTCTCCTATACCTTCAACACCTTTGATATTATCAGATTGATCGCCAGCAAGTGCTTTAAAATCAATAACTTGTCTTGGATCCATTTCTTCATAAATATAAAAGTTTTTTCTTGTTTTTAGTGTATATTCTTCTCTTCTTTTGTTTAATACTGATACATGGTCATCTACCAATTGCAATAAATCTTTATCTTCTGAAAATACTATAATTTCATTTTCATTTTCTGAAAATCTTTTTGCTAAGGTAGCAATTAAATCATCTGCTTCAAAAGTTGGAATGTTTTCAAAAACTATATTCATTTCAGTTAATATTTTTTTAATTCAATCAAATTGAATTCAAAGTTCTTCTGGTGCTTGTTTTCTGCCATCTTTATAATCAGCAAGCATTTCGTGTCTTTTTGTTTTTTGAGCAGAATCAAAAGCTAGATATAAACAATCTGGATCAATGTAATCAATTACATTTAATAAAGTGTAAAAGAAAGCGTTGATTGCTGATGTTGGAACACCATCTTTATTATTTAAATTGTTGTAAATTGTTCCATAAAATGACTTAAAAAGTAGTAAATTGGCATCCACTAATAATATTTTTTTATTCATATAACTCCTTTATAATAGATGAAATTTTAAAATCATCATTTTCTTTTTTTAGTATTTCAAATTCATAATAATGATTAATTTTTAGTTCTTTAATTTTTTCTCATTCTCTTCAAAAAATTAATATTTCAATTATTTTTGAACTATCTTTAAGAGTAATTTTACCCATTTCATTATTGTTTTTATCATGGAAAGAAGATTTGGAAACTACTTTTAAAGCTAAAATGTGCTTAGTTCCTTTGTGGATATCTGCAAGTTTGATTTTTCCTTCAAATTTACTTGCTTTTTCCTTTGTAAAAGTCATTCCAAGATAAGACAACTCTTTATTTTGAATTAATTCTATTTTAGCATTATCTAGTTCTATTTTTATATCATTTTGTAAAAATTCATTTTTTGTTTTTTCATAAATTTCTTCATTTAAAGAAAAATCATCACCTTGTTTTTCTACGATTATATCTATATATAAAGAAATTTGGTTATATTTTTCTTCAAGTTCAAAGATATTTCCAAATTCTCTTAAAGTATTTGAAAAAATTAAAGTTTTGATAATTGAATCAGTAATTTTATTCATTTTCATTTTTAAACAAAAATCAAAAAATGAAGTGAATTGACCTTTAGATCTTATTTCAATAATTTTTTGTGTTGCAATAATACCAAGACCTTTAATCATAATAAAAGGTAAAATTAATTTATTTTCAACTATAACACAACTATTTAAAGAACTATTTATTTCTGGAGATTCGATTTCAAATTTTAAATTTTGAGCTTCTAAAACATATTTTTTAATTGTTTCATGAGAACCACTTGCATTATTAATTAAAGCAGCATAAAAATATTGAGTATATTTACTTTTTAAATATGCCATTTTATATGCTAAAACAGCATAAGCTACTGCATGAGCTTTGTTAAACCCATATTCTGCAAATTTTTCTATTTGAGAAAAAACTTTTTCAACAGTTTCTAAGGAATAATTATTTGAAAGTGCTCCAGAATAAAATTTTTCTTTTAACTCTTCCATATAATGAATATCTTTTTTAGAAATTGCTCTTCTTAAAATGTCTGCATCAGCAAAATCCATTTTAGCAACAGTTTGAGCTATTTGCATAATTTGCTCTTGGTATATGATAATTCCATATGTGCTTTTTAAAATTTGGTCAAAATCATTAGAGATAATTGGAATTTCTTCTAAACCTTTTTTTCTTTTAGCATAAGTATCAATATTTTTTATTGGTCCTGGTCTAAAAAGAGAGATTATAGCAGCAACATCATCAATGGAAGTGACGGAAATTTTTTTCAAAGTTTCTTTCATTCCTGGTGATTCCAGTTGAAAAACACCGTTTGTTTGTGCTTTTGAAAGTAATAAATTAGTATTTAAGTCATATGTTGGAATATTTTCAATTTTGATTTGCAATCCTGTTTTTGCCTTTACAAGTTCAATCACATCTTGAATAACGCTTAAGTTTTTTAAACCTAATAAATCAATTTTTAATAATCCAAATTTTTCAAGATACTCCATAGGAAATTGAGTTTCTAAAAAATTATTATCTGTATATAAAGTTGGAACTACTGTTTCAATTTCTTTGTCACTAATAACAACTCCAGCAGCATGTGTTCCATGTTGTCGTGGAAGTCCTTCTATTTCTTTAGCTATTTCAAAAACTTCTAAATATAAAGGATTTGAGTTAATTTTTGCTTTGAATTTAGGTATTTTTTCATATGCTTGTTTTAATGAAAAATCATTTGGAATTAATTTGGAAATTTCATTAACTTCTGAAACAGAAATTTTTTTAACTCTCGCAACATCTCTAAATGCCATTTTAGCTCCAAGAGTTTGGAAAGTTGTAATTAGTGCTACATTTTTTTTGCCATATTTATTAATTAAATAATGAATTAATTCTTCTCTTCTTGTATCTTGAATATCTATATCTATATCTGGCATTGTTACTCTTTTTGGATTTAAAAATCTTTCAAAATATAAGTCATATTTCAGCGGATTTATTTCTGTTATGTCTAAAATATATGAAATAAGGGATCCTGATACTGAACCTCTTCCTGGTCCAATAAAAATATTCTCTTCTTTTGCTCACTTAATTAAATCTCAAATGATTAAAAAATAATCTGAAAAACCGAGTTCATTAATAATTTCTAACTCTTTTTTTATTCTTGGTAAACTATCAGCAAATTTTTTTAATTCATCACTTTTAGCATTAGCTTTTTCTTTAATAATATCCATTAAATATTCTTTAGAATCTAAATTTTTATCATTTTTAAATTTAGGTAAAGGATTTAGTTGTGTTGGAAAAATTATATTAATATCATCTATAATTTTTTCTATATTTTTATTGTTTTTTTCATTTATTTCATCCTGCTCACACAAAGCAAAGAAATCATTTTTTATTTCTTTATTATTAATTGAAAAAAGTGTAGATAAAACATCTCTATCTTTTTCTAAAAATAGGCGATTTTCCTTTATAAAAACAGTTTTTTCATCATTTATTTCCTTACTATTTTTGTAGAAGTTAACGATATTTGGAACTTCTTTATTTGTTGCATAAAAACCATAATCAAAATGGTCAATAACTATCAAATTTTCATCATCTAAATCAGAAATAAAAATCTCTTTTTTTGCAAAAAATTCAGAACTTAATTTACTTAATTTTAAGTAACCTTTATAATTTTTAGCAAAAATTAAAAATCTATATTTTTCTACATCTAAATCTATTCCAATTATGGGTTTTAAATTATTTTTTTGACACTCATCAATTAATTTTGCTACTCCAAACATATTATTTCTATCACAAATAGATGCATAAGAAAAATTATTTTCTTTAGCAAAATAAATAAGTTTATCTATTGTAATTGTTGATTCCAAAAAAGAATATTCAGTAATATTATGTAATTTATAATTATATTTTATTTTCATTTCCATAATTTAATTATATAGAAAAACAAATAAGAAAAAAGGAAACTTTTTAAAAATTTCCTTTATGGTCAATAAGGTGATTTGGCGCGCCCGAGAGGAGTCGAACCCCTAACCTTTTGGGCCGTAACCAAACACTCTGTCCAGTTGAGCTACGGGCGCAATTTGGAGGCACCAACCGGATTCGAACCGGTAATCAGGGTGTTGCAGACCCATGCCTTGGCCGTTTGGCTATGGTGCCTTGTATAATTACGTATTTAATTATACAACAAATTTATCTATTTAAATGATTTTAGTATTTTCTAAAAATAAAAAAAATCATTTTGAAAAGAATTAGCCTGTTCTTTTTTCATTTTTTCCTTCAGTAGATATAATCTTAAGCGGTCTAGAAAGTATAAAATGAATAGAATCTTTTTTAATATATTCTCTTTTTTCATCTGTTTTTACATCATAATCTTGTATTTTTCTTTCTCTAGAAAAAGTTAAATCATAATCATAAAAATTTTCTGAATCTTGATTTGCAATTGTTTCAACATTTTCTCTTGCATTTAAATCATTTTCAATGTTATATCAGTCATTTAAATAATTTCGAGATGTAAAACCTAAATTTTCTGTTGTAAATACGTTTATTATAGGCAATGAAGAATTAAACTTATCAATTTCTTTTTGTGAAATACCCGGTATGAATTTTTCTATTTTAGGTTTTGGAATAGAAAATCATTTATAATTTTCATTATCTTCGTATTCAGAAAAACCAAAATTAGATAATAAATTTATTTTAGAAAAATAATTATTTTTATATTCTTTAGGTAAATAAAGTTCGTTGTTAAAAGCAAATCTTCCTTCAATATTTACATTTGGAATTGATAATAATTCTTCCATAATAGAATTATCAATCGAAAAAACTTCATTATAATCTTTATCGCTTTGAGAAAAATTAAATTTAAATTTATATTTGCTTTCTTTTACTAAATAAACATCTTTTCCATTCTTATATTTTATTTTTTTGTTTGGCACAAATTTGTCAATAACGTCCTTATAAACTTGAAATTTAAATCTAAAATCAAATAATCACTTATAAAAAAATTCAGTTTTTTCTTGTTTAAAATATATAAAAATATTTTCGTTATTAAATTTTTCTAATTTTACATATTCATAAGTAGGCTTAAATTCTAATAATTTATCAATATTGATTATTTCATAGTAATCTTGATTATTGAAATCAAATTCTTCAAAATCATCAAATACATAATTATCACTTCCCACGTATTTTTCTTTATATTTATTAAAAAGTTCTTCATATTTTTGTTGTCTTGGCGTTTTTGGAAAATTTGGTTCTTTTGATTTTTCTTCATGATTACAACTTACTACCAAATTTACAGAAGCAAAAGCTAGGATTGCTGCACTAGTTAATAATATTTTCTTTTTCATTATTTAGTCCCTTCTATTTTTTTAGCTCTATATTTTATGTAATCTCTTAGATATGACATCATTCCTTCTTGAGAATCAAAGAATAATTCTTGATTATTTAAATCTATGGTTCACAAATTATAATAGTTAGATTTTATTTCAATAGATTTGTTATCTTCTACATAAAATCTTCTTTCTGCTACAGGAAGAATTAATTTTCCAAGAATTAATCTGTAGTTCAATTGGAAAATTTTAGGATCATTAAATTCAAATAATTCTTCTCTAAAAGGTTGCCCTCTAGAAATAAGGGTGCTTTTTAATCCTGGGATATAATATCTTTCTTTTGGTTTCATTCTTTTTAAAAGATATTCTTCTAAATTCGATTCTTCAGTTTGATTAGCTAATTCTGTAATATTGGTATATCTTGAATTATAATTGTAGATTTTTTTCTCTGCATCATCTATTGAAATAAAGTTTTTTAAAATTCCTATTTTGGTATTTTCTAAAAATAAAAATTCTTTGTTTTTTCAAAAGTATTGATTAAAATTTTTTAAAATATTAAGCAATTTTTCATCTTTTTTAGTTTTGTTATTTTCATAATAATCTAATCAAATGTTTCTTAATTGATTTAATCCATTTATAGTAGAATCAGTTTTATTTATATATTTTATTTTTTGATTATTAAATGGATTTTTTATTAATTTTTGATGATTAATAATTGTATAATCATTTTTTTCAATATTTTCAAATAATGATATATTATTTTGATTTTTATAAACAAATTTATCATTTAAAGAAAAGAATTTGCTTTTCATAAATATTTTATATTTTTTATTATTTATGTCTTTAATACTATTAATTATTTTACTTTTCATTAAAATATTAAAATTATTTATCTTTTCTTTAGTTTTTTTCACTCCAGTTTTAGAAATTAAATTGTTTATATTATAAAATACAGAATCATAATTAGATGTTAAATTATTACGTTTTTCTTCAATACTTTTAATTAATATTTTTTTCATATTTAAATCTAAAACTAAATCATTGTTAAATTCTTTATATTTTTCTTTTAATTGAGAATTATTTTTCAACATTTTCTCTAATGTTGAAATCATTTGCTGTTTTAAAATTTTTACATTTAGATTTTTAATTCTATTTTCAAAAACTCTTTTTAATTTATTTGTATCTAATTTTAAG
>NZ_JBTGVF010000028.1:0-9172 GCF_054343435.1 Mycoplasma sp. 5370 | reverse complement strand
ATCTCTTACTAAAAAGTAAGCAAGAGAAATTTACACAAAATATCTTACACTACCAACTTGTGTTTTTCTTTGTTTATGTTCAAATAATTATTTATCACTATTTTGGTTATTTGATTCGTTTTTGTTTTGTTTTTCTGTATTTTTGGTATTTTTATGTTTTTCTTTTTTTTCAATTTTAGTTTGCACTTTTGATAAAAATGCTCCTGCAATAACCCCGGAAGGGATTGCAAAGATAGCTATACCTATAATTGACATAATTACTACTAAACTTCTAGCAATATCAGAATGGGGAGTTATATCTCCATACCCAATAGTGGTTAAAGTAATGGTAGTAAAATAAATAGCTTTAGGAAACGTATTTACATAACTGCCTAAATCTTCTTCTGGTATTTTATTGTTTTTAATATAATCTAACTCTGCATCTAAAATAATTAAAGAGAAGAGTAAAATAACAATTATTATAAAAACAAAAATATTGGTTAAAATTGTTTTTTGTGTTTTAAAAACAGAAAATAATGAAGAAAATGATGAAAATAAATTTAATAATAAAATTATTCTAATCATTCTTAAAAATTTAAAACTTTTTAATAGTGTTATTCAAGAAATATTTAGTTCTGTTGGTGTTAATAAATCAATAGAATATAATGAAGGTAATATTGATAATATTAAATTAAAAGATAAGACAGAAAATACAAAGAAAATTCTTGGATATTTATGTTTTTTTACATTTCTAACAGGAGCGCTTCACATTCACAAAAGATAGTCAAATATCATTAAAAAGAATGTGAATACCTCCATAAACCCTACTAAATGTTTGATTCCTGAAGAATCATTATTATTTAAGTAAAGTGCTAAAATTGTGGTACTGAAAATTGAAAGAATAGAAAAGAAGAAAATCACTGAAAAATATATTATTTTAGTTATTTTAACTTTTTGTTGATGTTCGTCTTTAATACCTTTCATATTTTCTCTAGTAGCAACTATATTGTCCAAAATAGTTAGAAAATAGTCACTTTTTAAAAAAAATAATTTGTTTTTCATAATTGTATTATACTAAAATGTAATAAAATTATATAAATATGAAAGATAAAATAATTTTTATAAAAAAAGAAGAAAATTTAGAAGATATAGTTAACTACATTTTTCAATTTAATTGAAAATATTTATATTTAAATGGAGATTTAGGAGCAGGAAAAACAACTTTGACAAAATTAATTGCTAAAAAGTTAGGTATTAAAGAAAATGTAGTTTCTCCTACTTTTAATAAAATGAAAGTGTATTCTAACTTAATACATATCGATGCTTATAATTTGTTAGGTGATTTAGAAGAATTTGAAGATTATTTTGAAGATAAAAAAGTTATAATCGAATGATCTAAAAATTTAAATTTAGATTATGAAAATTTTATTGCTATTGATATAAAATTTTCAAACAATGAAAGAATTTATGAAATTACTATAAATACGGAGGATTAAAATGAAAATTTTTATAGATACAACGTTAAATGATTTAGTTGTGGCTCTTTTTGATTCTCAATATAAACTTATTAATTATGTTTTAGAAACTGAATTAAAAGAAAAATCAGAAAAATTACCTTTAGTTTTTAAAAACCTTTTAGAAAGAAACAATTTTAGCTTACAAAATATTAATAGTTTTTACATTAATTTAGGTCCAGGAACATTTACAGGAAGCAGAATAGCTTTAGTTTTTTGTCGTACCATTGCACAATTAAGTAACATTAATATTTACACAACTTCTAGTTTTAATTTAGTTTCTTTACATACAAAAAATAAAGAAATTGCATATATTGATGCTCGTGGCAAATCTTCTTATAAAGCACTTGTTCAAAAAGGAAAAATCCTTTCAGATATTGAAGTGGTTGAAAGGAATCAAAACTGAGCAATTGATTATTTAGAAGTAATAAATAATTTCTTTAATTATCAAAAATTATTTAAACTAGAAGAAAATTTACTTGAAATTCAACCGATTTATGTAAAAAAACCACATATCGGTTAAGCTGGTAAAAATTTTTCTTTTTGTGTTAAAATTAAATTAGACAAAAAGAGGGAAAAATGAAAAGAAATATTTTTATTAAGAAAATTAAAAATATTATTACTATAAGTATTAGTAATTATTTTTTCATTTTTCAAGTAAATTAATTTTTTTAATAATTGTTATATTTAAAAATAAATAATTACTTGAAAAAGTAATTTTTTGTCAAAAAAAGAAAGGAAATTATTGTATGAAAAAATATTTTAGCAATAAATGAATTATCATATTTTTTACAATTTTTTATTTATTTACTATATTAAGTTCATCTCTATTAGTTTTATATTTGATAAATTTAATAGATGCAATAGAACAAAGAAATTGGGAAGAATATAATAAATTTATTATTGCAAATGCAGTTTTATCATCTTTATTTGTAATTTCAACGTTTTGTTATTTATTTTTAAAAAATAAATTAAATATGAAAATAAATCAAACATTAACAAAAGATGCTATTACAAAAATTTCTTCTATTTCTAATTATGAAATAGAGAAAAATAAAGAAGGAAAATATTTAATTTGAATTAAAGAAAGAATTCCTGAAATTACTAGTTTAGTTTTTGAACATTCCTTAGAAGGTTTTTTAAAAACTTTAACTAATATTGTAGTTTTAATCATTATGTTTTTTATAAGTTGAAAACTTGCTTTAATAGGAATTGCAGTTTTAATTTTAGCCTTTATAATTCCTTTATTTTTAAGTATTTTAGCTGGTAAGATAAATGAAAAATATATTGTAAATCAAGAAAATCTTATTTCTTCTTTACAGACAGTTTTCAATGGTTTTAAAATTTTATATTATTTAAATAAAGAAGAAAAAATTATTCAATTGGTTAATTCAATTTTGAATAATTGAATAAAAGAAATAAATACTAAAAAATCTAAAGTAATTTTGCTTGAACTAATTAATAGTTTTTTTCAAATTATTTCATCAATATTATTGCTTTTTATAGCAGGATATTTTATTTTTTATCTAAATGAACCTGTGGGAACAATTTTTGTTATACCTTCTTTCTTTATGGGATTTGCTCATAATTTTAGAGAAATAATTATGTTACTTCAATATTTTGGAACTTACAAAGAATATATTAAAGAATTTACGGGTGCAAAAGAAATTACTAAAGAAAATATCGTAAAACAAAATATAGATAAAATTGAAGTAGAATCTCTTGATTTTAACTATGAAGAAAAAGAAATTTTCAAAAATTTTAATTTTACTTTTGAAAAAGGTAAAAAATATGCCCTTATAGGAAAATCAGGATCAGGAAAATCTACTTTGTTAAATATTTTATTAAAACAAATTGATGATTATAAAGGAAATATCCGTATAAATGGAAAAGATTTAAGAGAAATTAATATAAATAATTTAAAAGAAAATTTAATATTTTTATCTAATAGAGAAGAATTGTTTTTTGATTCTATTTATAATAATATTTCTCTTTGAGAAGAGAATCAAGAGCAAAAAGTTCAACAAGCATTATTAAAAGTAAATTTAGAAAATTTAGATTTAAATAGAGAACTTAAACAAGATGATGAATTATCAGTAGGAGAGAAGCAAAGAATTAACATTGCAAGATATTTCTTTAAAAATCCAGATTTATTAATTTTAGATGAAGCAATGTCTAATATTGATGAGAAAAATGCAAAAATAATTTTAGAAAATATTTTCAAAAATAATCCCAATTTACTATTTATAAATTGTACACATCATCTTAAAAATCCAGAATTTTATGATTACGTTATAGAACTAAAAGGAGATGAAAATGAATAAAACATTAAAAAATATGAAATTTACTTTTTCTGTTTTTCTAATTTGTTCTATTTTAATAAGTCTTATAGAAATGGTTCTCTCAATTATTGAAGGTTATGCAATTGATAGTGTTTTAAAAACCTTATCATTTATTAAAAATGATCCTTTTTTAACTTTTGGTATTTTAATAATAATATTAATTTTAGCAAATGTGGTTTTATTTGTAAGTAATTATTTTTACTTTACTTTTTATAATAAGCTTTTGCTTTATGTTGCAAAAAGTATTTCTAAAAACTTTTATAGTGATTTTTTAAATACTAATGCAAAAGGGATGAAAAAATATAGTCCAGATTTAGCTTTTAATTCAATTATAAATAATGGTAGTGCAATTACATCTCAATCCATCATTCCTTTAGCACAATTAACTGCAATATTAGTGAATTTACTATTTATTTTCTTATTTTTTGGAATAACTAATTGAGTAATTTTATTAATAGTTTTAGCAATTTTTACTTTAAGTACTATTCCAAATTTAATTTCAGTTAAAAAAGCAAAAATATATACAGAACAAAAACAAATTTCTTTTAATCAACTCTCTTCTAAACTTACTTATTGAATAGATAGATATACTGTTTTATATTATGCTAATAAAGAAAATATGCTTTATTCCTTTATAGAAAAAGAAATTTTAGATTATTATTTAAAAACTTATAAAAAAGAAAGATTTAATATTTTTAATAATAGTCTTTCACAATTAGTTGTGGAAGCAGGTGAAATAATAGGAATAATTATTTTGGTATTTATGTATTTTAAAAACGATTCTTCTGTAAGTATAGGGATGATTTATATTTTTAAAAAAGTTATTGAAAATTATAAAACTGAATTTCTAGATTTTATTTCTGAATTTAAAAAATTTGTTGCTTCAAAAGAAATTTATAAACTTTTAGAAACAAATCTTGAAAAAGAAGAAAATCAGTTAAAACTTGATTCAATAGAGCAAATAGAAATTAAAAATTTAAATTTAAGTTTTGATAATAAAGTAATTTTTAAAGATTTCAATCAAACCTTTTCTAAAGGGCAAAAATACGCATTAATTGGTGCTTCTGGTTCTGGTAAATCAACACTGCTTAGTGTTTTATTAAATGATTTAGATAATTATCAAGGACAAGTTCTTATTAACAACCAAGATATAAAAACATTCAACGATAAAAGTATAAAAAATGCTATTTCTTACTTAGATAATCAAAATTTTGTTTTTGACAAAAATGTTTCTGAAAATGTTTCCTTGCTTGAAAATGATGAACAAAAAATAAAAGAAGCATTAGAATTTGTAGACTTAAATAAAGAATTAGAACAAAACGCATTTTCTAGTGATTTTGATAGTTTTACATCTTTATCTTTAGGACAAAAACAAAGACTTGCACTTTCTAGATTGATTTACTTTAATAAAGATTTTATTATTTTAGATGAATCATTATCTAATTTAAATAAAGAATTAGCACAGCAAATTTTAGATAAATTTTTAGATAGCAATAAAACTTTAATTTACGTATCACATCATTTAGATTCAAAACAATTAAATAAATTTAATAAAATAATAAATTTAAATGAAATATAATAAAATCAAGAACACTAAAATAAGTGTTCTTTTCTTATTATTTTTTTAATAAATATGCCTTTAAAAATAAATTTAAAAAAAATTATTAAAAAATATTTTGATTTTTGTATTTTATGTTATAATTTTCAACGGAGAAGTAGCTCAGCTTGGCAGAGCGCTACGTTTGGGTCGTAGTGGTCGCAGGTTCAAATCCTGTCTTCTTCACCATGGGGGGGTAGCTCACTTGGCTAGAGCGCCTGCCTTGCACGCAGGAGGTAGAGGGTTCGACTCCCTTCCTCTCCACCATGGCTCTGTAGCTCAGTTGGTTAGAGCGTTCGGTTCATACCCGAAAGGTCAAGAGTTCGACTCTCTTCGGAGCCACCATATGGAAACCCAGCGGGTTTATTTTGGACCTATAGCTCAGTTGGTTAGAGCAACCGGCTCATAACCGGTCGGTCACTGGTTCGAGTCCAGTTGGGTCCACCATGGGCAATTACCCAAGAGGCTGAAGGGACTAGTCTTGAAAACTAGCAGGGGCTTCACCGCCCGCGGGGGTTCAAATCCCTCATTGCCCGCCATTTATTATTAAATAAGGTAATAACTTAAAAATAATTCCAATGTTGTCAATTTACAACATTTATATAGCGGAGTGGAGCAGTTGGTAGCTCGTCGGGCTCATAACCCGAAGGTCATAGGTTCGAGTCCTATCTCCGCAACCAACGGTTCAGTGGTAAAGTGGTTTAATACGTCTCCCTGTCACGGAGAAGATCGCGGGTTCGATCCCCGTCTGGACCGCCATGGCTCTGTAGCTCAGTAGGTAGAGCAACGGATTGAAGCTCCGTGTGTCACTGGTTCGATTCCTGTCGGAGCCACCATTTCAAAAAATGACCTCACCTTTTGAAGGTGATTTTTTTTATTCTTTTAAAAAGAATGATTAAAGTAAAAAATGTAATTAAATCAGATAAGTAAAAACCGTTTTTCCCCATAAAACAGGCATAAACGGTTTTTTAATTAACCAAACTGGGAAACTAATAAAAAAAATCAATCTTAATAGATTGAAATATTTCTTATTTTAAAAGTAATTTAATGAATGCATGATTTTCTACCACTTCTTCTACATGTGTTGCTTCGTGAGAGTGGAAAGAAAGCATCATTAAAGTTCCTATAATTCCAATAGCAAAGAATATTAATGATCAATATCATTCTTTTTTTGAACCATTTCTTAAGTGAATGAACTCTGGAACAAGTTCTATTACAACAACAAAAGTTAGGATAGAACCACCAGAAGCATTAATTATTGGTAGTAATCATCAAATTGTTTGCAAATGTCTATTTATAAATGCACCTATAGTCATAATAGGAATTAATAAAAGAGTAGTTAATAAGTTATAAATAACTGCTTTTTTAACTGTTTGACCATATTGTACTTGTCTATAATAAACAATCAAAATTTCAATTACAATGTGAATGTTAAATGTAACAATTAAACCTACATTGATATCTTCACCTACACTTATTCTTGAAACTGTAGCTCCTAAAATAAATCCATCAATTGTTCTATGTGATAAAAGCAATAATATAGCTAATCAAGCAGATTTAGGATTATCAATATCACTAAAGTTTATAATGTGATCGCTATGACCATGTTCATTATGGTCTTTGTGAACATCAGAAACACCAAAAAAACGCACAAAAATATATCTAACAATAAAAATAGTACCAATTCCAATAATTGCTCCTGAACCAATTATTGCTAAAGTCAATAATTGTTCATTATAAACACTTTTACTTAGAAAATCTTTCAATTCATCTTGATGATGAATTTTGTGTTCGATGGTATCAAAACCTTCTCTTAAAAATCCTACTGTTCCTATAATAATTAGCATTCCTGCACTTAGGGCATATAAGTAAATATTTGAACTTCTTTTAATAGTTGGTTTTAATTTAGCAATTAGTAAAACCATTGTAATTGGTACTATTAATAATATTGATATATATATTAATAGATTAACAAAAATTGCTAAATCAATATTTCCATTAAAAGACTCAGCTTTATATGGGAACATATTTTCCTTTCTACATTAAAATTAATTATAAATTTTAGCATATTTTTTAATTAAACAAGTATAATTAACCTATGAAATTTCCAAAATTATTATTTTTAGATTTAGATGGAACACTTTTAGATAAAGGTATAGGTGTTTGAGCTAAAATGAGTGAAAAAAATAAAGATGCTGTTTTAGAATATTCAAAACAATATCCTGTTGTTATTTCAACAGGTAGAACCTTTAATCATGAAGTAGAAAAAATAACTAAATCAGTTAATGCTAAATTTATAGTATGTCAAAACGGTTCCATTATAATTGACAAAAATTTTAAGGAAATTCAAAACTATAAAATTTCTCAAGAAGTAATTAAACAAATTTTAGATGAAGTAATTAAGCAAAAACTTACTTTTGTTGCAAATCCTGGATCAATAGTTTATGGACGTGGTTTTTGAAACAAAATATATTCTTTATTTTCTCACTTTAGTCATAAAGACTATGAAGACTTTGAAATGAAAGAATTAAATAAAATTCTTGTAATAGGGCATTCAAAAAAGAAAATTAAAAATCTATTTAATGATTTAACAACTAAATTTCATAACCAAATAGATGCAAGAATCGTGGGTAAAAATTACGCAATTGAAATTACACGACAGGATTGTTCAAAAGGACAAGCAGCAAAAACCATAGCAGAATTTCTAAATATTGATTTAAAAGAATCAATGCACATTGGAGATTCTATGAATGATTCAACAACAAAAAATATTGTAGGTACTTTAGTAGCAATGAAAAGCGGTTCTAAAAGATTACAAGAAATTGCAGATATTGTAGGTCCAAGAAAACAAAATGGTGGAGTATCAAAAATACTAAAATCATTTAAATAAAAAAATAAATATTAGTCAAAACATAATAAAAAAATACGGAATCCTAAAAAAAGAATATTCCGTATTTTTCTTAAATCAAAATCTAATTTATTAAAAAATTGAAAAATTTTGATTATTTTTTTGAATAATTATGAATTTTTTTAAATAAAATGATATAATTTAAATATATGAGTAAAGTGGTTATCAAAAATTTGATTAAAATTTACAATAAAAATAAAATGTTAAATAATATTCTATTTAAAATGAAATTTAAAAGTTTTTATTTAGTATCAAAAATAGCAGTTTTATCAGAAATACTATTTTAA
The DNA here is from genome assembly GCF_054343435.1 of Mycoplasma sp. 5370. Taxonomy (NCBI): domain Bacteria; kingdom Bacillati; phylum Mycoplasmatota; class Mollicutes; order Mycoplasmatales; family Mycoplasmataceae; genus Mycoplasma; species Mycoplasma sp. 5370. The sequence continues at coordinate 545 of NZ_JBTGVF010000028.1, read as the reverse complement.
AAGAAGACAAAATAATGGTAATTATGATAGTGAAATTTTATTAATAACAAGTTTTTAAAAATAAAACTAAAATGATATTTTGTAAAATTTCGAAATAATATTAACTACATTACAAATATATTTTATTGAGTAAAAAGGAGTAAATAATGAAAAAATAATATTTAGTTTAACAGCAGCAACTTATGTTGCTTTACCAGTGATTTCTGTTTCTGCTTTTGGTGATTCAGAAACAGGACATTTATATGTAATAGAAATAAATGGTGTGCCTAAATCATTTAGAAATCATCAAGAAATTTTAAATGAATTGTTAAAAATAGGAAACAGAAGATTTACAAGTGCAATTGGTCTTAAAGATACAAATAATCAATATGGTCAAGTTTTTCTTGAACCAGAAAAACTTTATAAATATGATCGAGAAAAAATAAAACCTGCATACAGAGATATTTTTGGAAATTACGTTGATAATCAAAGACTTGCAATTGATTCATATATTTCTGAAAACAGAATAGTTAAAAAATACTTTGATAGTTTCAACAATCCTTTTG
>NZ_JBTGVF010000027.1:0-9607 GCF_054343435.1 Mycoplasma sp. 5370 | reverse complement strand
AATAAGGCGAACAAAAAAACTTAACCTAATGTTAAGTTTTTTGTCCCACTTTAAATTTATAATTTTTATAAAAAATCGTGACAAATTATTTCTGTTCTAATAAAAAATTTACAATTTACAAAACATTTGTAGAAAAAGTGTTATAATAATAATGAATAATGGATTCATCACATTTAATTATCTAGATTTAGATAATGAAAAACCCCATTGACGCACAATGAGGTTTTTTTATTATTTTTTTTGAGGTGATGAACTTTAACAAATTTATAATTTTAGAATTTAATTATAAAAACTAAAATTATAACTAAAATTAGAGTTAACACCTTATCTATAAATAATGAAATAATGGATTCATCACCCCTTTCTGTGACAAAAAACTTAGTCACATTTTAATATTACCACAAAATTTATTTTGTTACGAAAATACGGAAAAAATTGGGATTTTTGGTTTGTTTTTCCTAAAATTTTTGTGTCATTTTAAGATTAACACATTTAAAAATTCTATGAAAAAATAATAGAGTTTTTTACATTAGTAAATGCCCTGGGACATTTTGATTAATAATTTGCAAAATTTACATAATCACCTTTAGAAAAAGTGTTATAATAATATTGTAAAGAGATTTCTCATTACACTATAGTTATATAATTTTACAGAATTTATAACTTAAGAATTTAATAATAAAAACTAAAATTATAACTAAAATTAAAGTTAACATCTTATTAATGAATATTTAAATAAATAGTTCATTACACTTAATTATCTAAATTTAGATAATGAAAACCCCATTGCTCCACAATGAGGTTTTTTTATTATTTTTGATTATTTTCTCTTTATTTAATGAAAAAATATAATAGATAAAATGGATATTGAAAAAACTATTCAAATAATTAAAGCATTTTTAAAATAAATTGTTTTTGTTTTTTTGTAGTTTTTAGATAAATTAGAATCAATACTAATAAGTGATTCAATGTTTTTGTATTTATCTACTCTTTTTTCTCCTAAATAAAGTGTTAATAACATTAATCCAGATAAAATATTAGGTACTAATCAGTAGAAAATTTTAAGTGAAAAACTAAATATTTTAAGATTGTTTTCTAAATCAACAACATTTTTGTCAACAAAAATATTTTTAAAAATTACTAATAATAATCAATCAGATGTCCCTATTCCACCAGGTGTTGGAGAAAGGTTATTGGCTGTATTTACAAGAGCACTTCCTGCTAAAAAATTTAAGAATCAATACATAAATTGACCTGGTGTATTATATACTTCAAGTATTTTAGGTTGAATTATTAAAGCAATAAAAATAGCGCCATTTAATACGAAATTTAAAATTTTATATAAAAATATACACTCTAAAAATAATTTAATATCTTTAAAGACATTTTTAATATTGTTTTTAAATTCAGAGAATTTATTTTCTAAAACTATTTTTTTTCTATCTAAATTACTAAAATAATATAAAGGATGAAGTTTATGAAAGAAAATGATAACTCTTATAATAAAGTGTTGAACTGGTTTAACAACTGAAATTAGTAGAATAATAAAAAACAGAACAATATTTAATAATATTCCTAAAATTAAAGAAATAAAAGTTATTATTTTTTTAGCATCTATATCAACTAAAAGAGTATCTCTATATAAATAAAAACCTAATGGAATAAAAATAAAAGAAGTTATTAAAATAGATATTTGTTGAAATAGTGATGATAAAGCAAATGCAGAAGCTAAATGTGATTTATTATACCCTTTTTTCTGTAAATATCAATATGAAGATAAATCACCACCAAAAGCAAAAGGAGTAATATTTTGAACAATAGTTCCTATAAAAATTGCTAAATATAAATGTTTGAACTTAACTTTAGTTCCTTGTTTTTTAAGTATTCTATAGAGCATAAACGTGCTAAATAGATAATAAAATAAAAAGGATAAACCAATTGCAATACTAAAAAATCTATTTAAATAATTATTTAAAAATATGTTGTAAAAAATAACAAATATTCCTAAAACTCCCTCAGCATCACTTTCTTTAGTTCTATAAATGGTTGAAAATAAAATTACAAAGATCACAAAGATTATTACTAAAAACGAAGCGAACTTAAAAATGTTTTTAATCTTACTATTTATGTTTGTTTCTTTTAATGAAATAGAAAAATCTATAATTTCTTTTTTGATTTCATCTTCTTTTTTAATTATTGAATTGATTTCTTGTTTGTGTATAAAGGTTGAAAAAGTAGAAAATTGTAGTAAATTTTGCACTTTATCAAAATAGAAATTAATAATAAATCCATTTTCTAAAGTTAGTTTTATAGAAATTGTTCTTTTTGAATAAAGATTTTCCTGCTTTTTAAGATCAAACTCTAAAATTTTATATTTAGAAATCATTTTTTCTCTTTTGATTTTTTTAACAAATTTTAAAAAGGAGTTAAAACTCATAGCTATAGTTTGATTAAATCTTGAAACATTAACATCAATTTCTTTTTTTATCTTTGTTAATGAATTGCAAATATCTTTTTTATTGTTTTTAAAATAATCAAAAACTTCTATATTAAATAAAATATCTGCTACATTTTCAAATCCAACTAAATCATTTTTGTTGCTAAAATCGATTTTATAAATTTTAATTCCATCATAAACAAAAACTAAGTTTTTAATCTTATTTTTGTTTTTAAACACAAAATCAGTTAAAGAAATTTCTTTTGGACTTTGTATAATATTAGTAATTCCTTTATCTCTTAAAAGTCTTTGAAAAATAGATAATTTATCATCTAAAATATGAAATTCAACATTATTTAAACCATTATTTTTATCACTAATATACTCAACAGTCAGTAAGTTAATATCATCTTGTGTTAATTCTATATATTTATTATTTAAATTTTTAACAAAGATATTTTTTGTTTGCTTTTGAATATTATTAAAAAATAGAATATCTTTTTTTTCTTTTTTTTCTTTTAATAATGTTTGTTTAATTTCTCTTTTTAAAGGAATTTCTTTACCATTTAAAAAGCCATTAAAATGTTTGATAGAAATATTTTTATATGGTAAAAATACAGATAAATCATCTTTTTTGTCAATAGAAATTAAATACTTATTATCAGAAAAAACGGTTTTGTTACTTTTGATAATTCTTTTATCTAAAAAAACAATACCTTCTTCTCTGTTTTGAACTTTATTAAAAGCTAAAGTATTAAATAATTCTAGTTTATTTAAAAATTGTTCTTCTTTTTTTGTTAAGTTATCTCAAGTTCTTTTTTTGAAAACAATTTTATAAAAATCATTTTCTTTTAAAAATAAAATGGAGTAATCATAACTTTGCTTAAAAATTTCGTTTAATGCAAAATCTTTAGTTAAATTATTTTCTGCATTTAAAACTGTTATTTTATTATTTTGATCACTTGATAAGATTTTAATAAAAATTTCTGCAAAAGCATAATTGATATCATCATGATCAAAATATATGAAAATTTTATGATTCTTATTTGATAACTTTTGAAGCATATTTTTAAATAAAGTAGCCTTTAGAAAAACACTATTTTCATTAATTTCTTCTTCAGAATTGCCTAATTTAGCTACGATTTCGGATGAAATTATATTTGCAGTTTTTAATTCATTTTCGGAAACAAAAAATTCTCCATCAGTTGCTAATGAATCCATTTTTTCTGTATTTTCTTCGTTTATATGATTAATTAAATGCTCGTTATTATTATCTATCGTCATTGTATCCTAAAATTATTTTTCTCTTTGTGAACCGAATAAATCAAAAGCTTCTTCTTCAACTTCCTCTATTTCATCGAATTCTCCAGATGGTTCTACAAATTGATCAAACTCGTGAAATTTTGGTAAATCTTGAAGAGATTTTAATTTAAAATAATCGTAAAATCTATTTGTAATTCCATATAAAGTTGGTTGTCCAACAGTTGGTGAAACACCCACCTCTTCTATTATTCCTTTCATTAATAAGGAAGCAACAATTGCATCTGAAGCAACTCCACGAATGTCACTAATCATCGATCTAGTTACTGGTTGTTTGTAAGCAACAATTGCTGCAGTTTCAATAGCTGCATTTGATAATTTGTGTCTTCTTGTAATTGTTACTAAATCAGAAATATATTCTTTAAATTCTTCTCTTGTAGCAAATTTAAAAACATCATTAAATTCAACTACAAAGATTCCACGTTCAAGTCTGTTAAAGTTATCTGCAAATCTTTTTAGCAAACTTCTTGCTTCATTAACTGTGTTTAACTTTAGAACTTGTTGTAATTGTTCAGAAGAAATCCCTTCTTCTCCTTGCATATAAATTAAAGCTTCAATTATTTTATTTTTCATAGTTTGGTCCTTTTTCTATTATTATTGTAGCAAATTGTTCTTCTTGTGTTAAGATAATTTCTTCTTTTCTACTCATATCTAATAATGCTATTAAAGTAATTACAAAGTGTTTTATGGAAGGTACTGAAAAGATCATTTCAAAAGTAACTTTTCCGTGTTTTGCAAATAACTCTCTTATCATTTTCATTTGATCGCCAGGAGTAACACTAACACTATCGATTTTAATTTGTCTTAATTTTTCAGCATGTAATCTTTCAAACATTAAAGTTAAAATTTGCGTTAATTTAGTTTTTGAAGAATTTCCATCCACTTGTGTTCTGTCAATAGGTCTAACAAATTCTTCCAAATCATTTGCTTTTTTAATAAAAATGTGAGATCTTTTTTCTTCTTGCTCTCTTAAAAGTTGAAAAATTGGTTTAAATTGTTGGTATTCAGCAAGTAATCTTAATAATTTTTCTTTATCTTCTTCAATTTCTTGTTTTATAACTTCATCTTTTTCTGCTAAAAGCATTTTTGCTTTTATTTGAATCAAAGTTGCTGCCATAACAAGATAATCAGTCGCTATTTCAAAGTGAGTATCCTTAATTCTATCAATAACTCTTAAATAGTCAGTAGCAAGTTCTGCTAAGTTTATTTCAAAAATATCTAAATTTTTCTCTTTTACTAAAGATAATAATAAATCTAATGGTCCACTAAAATTTTCAATATTTATATCAGCATCATTATTTTTTTCTGCTTCGATTTCTTTTTCAAGATTTTCTTCTATTTTATCTATATTTTCTTTAATTTTGTCTTTTAATTCATTCTCTAATTTTTCCATTATTTATCCTTTTTACTTCTTTTTTCTGGATCGCTAACAATATATTTACTTTCTATTATGTTTTTTACTCTTGCAGCTATTGCTTCATTTGATTGAGAACTAAAACTTAGTGGTTTTATTAAATTATGAAATATAACTTCTACCTTTAATTTTCCTTTTCTTTTGGAATCAAACATTAGTCCACTATAATTAATAGTTATAGGTAAAATTGGTAAAAACATTTTTTTAGCTATTTTAAAAGCTCCTGCTTTAAAATCTTGCATTTTACCATCTTTGCTTCTGGTTCCTTCTGGGAAAATTATTCCTATAGTTTTATTGGTTTTAACAAAATTTCCGAAATCATCTAAAGTTTTAAATGATTCTTTGATTTTAGAACGGTCAATAAAAAATGTATCAATTAAATTTAAAATACTTCTAGAAACTCAATTTTTAGTGAGTTCTTTTTTAGCAAGAAAGGTTAATATTCTTCTTGGATCTGTTTTTAACTCAATATCGGATTGCAAAGCACTAAATAAAATAAAAGAATCTCCATTAGACAAGTGGTTAGCAACAGCAATAAAATTTTTATTAGTTAAATTTTCTTTGCCCTTTACTTCAATTTCAACATTGTATAATTTTAAAATTTTTTCTGCATATTTTAAAATTAAATCGTTTCTAAATTGTGGTTTTAATTCAATTTTTCCTTTTTTATATTTTTTTGCCATTCTCCTAATTTTATTAAATCTATATAATCAAATAGGAGAAAACAGAATTTTTTTAAATTTTATATTCATAATAATATTCCTTTATTCTTTTTTAATTGCTACTGCAATAACTGTATCTTCATCATTTGAGGTTGATATTTCAAAATTTTGAAATTTATACTTTTTGTTTTCTTTATAAATATCAATTTGCTTAAAATTAAAATATTTATTATCTGCTTTAAAAATTGCTTCTTTAATTGCTCACCTTGTAGCTAAAAATTTTTCTTTATTTTCTGTTTTTATAAAAGAATTTCATTCATTTTCTGACAAAATTCTTTTTATAAAATTTTCTTTTTTTCCTTTAAATCTGGAAATTGAAATTATATCTACCCCAATCATATTTATAATTATACTTTTTTTTCGAAAAATAGGAAAAATATTGTATTTTTCTCATTTTTGTATTTTTTCTTACAAAAGTAGTAAAAAAAGGAAATAATAAGTATGCAAAACACTAAAAACAGAGGAATGATCTTAGAAAAAATAATTAATAATACTATTAAATTTTATTTAGAAAATAATATTGCAATTTTTCACAAAAAGAATTTAGATATTTCTTTTAAAAAAGTATCAAATAACAATGAGTTAGAAAATGCAATTATTTCTAAAAAAAGTACTGTTGATTATTATGGTATTTATAAAGGTTTTTTTATTTGTTTTGAAGCTAAAAGCACAAATGAAAATTACTTACCTAAACAAAACATAAAAGATCATCAATTAAAATATTTAAAAAACATTAATGCACATGGCGGTATTAGTTTCTTTATAATATTATTTAAACACTTAGAAAGATTTTTCCTTATTTCAGCAAATAAAATTGATCTAAATAGTGAACAATCAATAAATATTGATTTTTTATCAAAAGAAGGGATTGAAATAGATTTAATATATCCAGGAATTATTGATTTTGCACCATTTATCGAATCTATTTAATATTATTTGATATAGATTCTTTAAAATGTTTTGCTGGTTTAAACTTTGGAATTTTTTTAGGTTCAACAATATATTTTTCTTTGGTTTTTCAATAAATTGTTTCTCTTGCTTTTTGAGTTGTTATACAAAAAGTTCCAAATTTTGGAATCAAAATTTCTTCTTCTTCATTTAATTTATCCATAACTAAATTAATAAAAGAGTCTAAAAATAAATCACAATGTCTTATGTTTAATTTAGTTCTTTGTGAAAGTTCAACTAAAATTTCTTTTCTTTTCATTATTTATTCTCACCTTTGTTTTTTAAAATTAATTTAATTGGTGTTCCTTTAAAATTAAAATACTGTCTAAGTTGATTCTCAATATATCTTAAATAAGTAAAATGTGCATAATCTTTGTTATTAACAAAAAGTAAAAAAGTTGGAATAGGTCCTTCTACTTGTTTTATAAAGGAAATTTCCAGTCTTTTTCCTTTTAATGATGGAGCAGGTTGACTTATTTGAATTTCCATTAACACTTCATTTAAAAGACTTGCTTGAATTTTTCTTTGTAAATTTTCTTTTACATGAAGAATTTCTTCTTTTAATTTTTCTAATCTATTCTTGTATAAAGCAGAAATAAATACAACAGAAGCTCAATCTAAAAATTTATAATTTTTTCTAAGTTTTTTTTCAAAATTTACCATAGTATTTGTTTCTTTTTCAACCAAGTCCCATTTATTTACAACAATAATTATTGGTTTATTTTCTTCAAATGCATAACCAGCAAGTCTTGAATCAAAATGACTTAATTCTTGTGTTGCATCAATTATAATTAAAGATAAATTGCTTTCTGATAAGGAATTCATAGCTCTCATTAAGGCGTAATGATCAACCGATTCAACTAATTTAGATTTTCTTGTTATTCCAGCTGTATCAATAATTTCAAATTCTTGATTATCAATAGTTAAAAAAGAAGATATAGAATCCCTTGTAGTACCAGCTATCGGAGAAACAATAGATCTATTTTCATTAAGAAGAGAATTTAGCAATGATGATTTACCAGCATTTGGTTTACCTATTATTGAAAGTTTAAATTTATCCGATTTTTCTGTATTTTCGAAATTTAAATGAGCAACTACTTCATCTAATAAATCTCCTATACCTTCACTATGCATAGCTGAAAGTGGAAAATATTTTTCAAAACCAAGTTTATAAATTGAATAATCAAATTCTTTGTTTCCTTCTAATTTATTACATGCAACAAGGATTTTTTTTCCACTTTTTCTAAGTAAATTTACTACGAAAAAATCGTCTTTATCTACTTCATTTCTTCCATCAAGCATCAAAATAATTAAATCAGCTTCTTCAATAGCTATTTGTGCTTGAATTCTTATTTGCTCTTGAAAAATTCTTTCTTCAACTTCTATTCCACCTGTGTCTATTATTTTAAATTTCTTTCCTGTTCATTCAACTTCTTCATAAAGTCTATCTCTAGTTACACCAGGTTGATCATGAACTATTGATACACGTTTTCCTATTAATTTGTTAAAAAAAGTTGATTTACCAACATTAGGTTTTCCTACAATTGCAACTATGTTCTTACTCATTTTTCATCCTTTGCTCAACTAATTTTGAAATTTCTTCCACTACTTCTTCAAGAGTCAATTTAGAAGAATCAATTAAAATAGCATCTTCTGTTTTGTGTAAAGGATCATTTTCTCTATTCATATCTTGAAAATCACGATCTTCAATCTCTTTTTTGAGTTTTTCAAAATCTGTTTCAAATCCCATTTCTTTATTTTGTTTCATTCTTCTTAATGCTCGAACTTCTGCAGAAGCTCATAAAAATATTTTTAACTCAGCATTAGGTAAAATAACAAATGTTGTATCTCTTCCATCCATTATTACCCCTTTTTCCTTACTTGAATAATCTTGTAAAAATTTTACTATTTGCTTTCTTATTTCTTTATATCTGGCAATATTACTTGCTCCTCATGAAATAACATCTTGTCTTAAATCATTAGAATTAATTAGCTTATTTTCTAAATATAAATTACCTTTCTGATCTAAATGCAATTTGTCTATATTTCAATTTTCTAATACAAATTTTTCATTTGATATTTGAGAAAAATTATTTTCTCCTAATTTATTTAAAAAATACAAAGAAATTGCTCTATAAAATGATCCAGAATTAATAAATTTTAAGTCATATTTTTTAGCAAGGAGTTCAGAAACACTGGATTTACCAACTCCTGAAGGTCCATCGATAGCTATATTTATTTTTTTCATTTCTATCCTTTCATTTTCGATATTAATTGACTCAACATGTTGAATCTCTTCATCAAAAATATGTGAATCTATATTTATGTTTTCTACAAATGTAATTCTTTCCTTTTTTTCATTTAAAAAAGCATTTAACTCATTTATTTTATTATTTAAAAAATTAAAATTTAAACTTATATTTTTGTCATCTTCTAAATTACTATTTGCTTTTTTTTCTCTATCTAAATTTTCTAAAATTAAAAAATCATCTATTTTTAATGTGCTTTTTTTATTAAAATTTTCTACTATTTTTTTAATTTTATAATAATTTTTCTTAAGTTTTACATCTTTTTCTAAAAGAGCAAAATAAAAAAAAGAGTATCCATTAATAGAATCTCTATATTTTTTTCATTTTTGTCTTCTATTTTCTTTATTTTCATTCATAATTTTAATTAAATTATAAATGAAAATAAGAATATTTTTTTATTTATTTGCAAATTATTAATCAAAATGTCCCGGGGTATTTATTAATCAAAATGTCCTCC
>NZ_JBTGVF010000026.1:0-11023 GCF_054343435.1 Mycoplasma sp. 5370 | reverse complement strand
GTGACATTTTATATTGGGAATGGGGGGTGACATTTTATTTCTGTTTTAATAATAATACATTTTTTTATTATATATTAATTAAAAAGTGTTATAATTAAATAGTTACTTGTGTAACCATTCTAAAAAGGTAGTGACTAAAAAGTCCAATCATTTATAAAATGAACCTCAAAGATGAGCCATATGAGGAGGAAGCATGTTTGCAATAATCAAAACTGGTGGAAAACAACTTATTGTTAAATCAGGAGATACAATTTTTATTGAAAAAATTGATGGAAACGAAGGAGACAAAGTTTCTTTTAACGAAGTTCTTGTTCTTGATAAAAAAGTTGGAACACCTTTTGTTAAAGGTGCAGTTGTTGAAGGTGTAATTGAAAAACAAGGAAAAGCTAAAAAAATCGTTGTTTATCGTCACAACCCTAAATCAACCCATAAAAGAAAATTAGGTCATCGTCAACCTTATACTCGTGTAAAAATAACAGAATTGAAAGGATAATTTAAAATGGCAAAAACCAAAGCTGGTGGTTCTACTAGAAACGGTAGAGATTCGATAGGTAGACGTCTTGGTGTTAAATTAAGTGATGGTCAATTCGCAACTGCAGGAGCAATTATTTTCAGACAAAGAGGAACTAAAATCTTCCCTGGAAATAATGTTGGACGTGGAAACGATGACACATTATACTCACTAATTGACGGATATGTAAAATTCGAAACAAAAAGAAACAGAAAAGTTGCTTCTGTTTATGAAGAAAGAAAATAGAAAAAAAACTTAAAAAATAACTAGATTTAATCATCTAGTTATTGTTTTATTCTGTTTAATGTAAATTATGATATAATTCCATAATCATTACTATTAAATATAACACAAAATTAATTAAAAAAGGAAGAAAAATGGAAAAAAAATTCAAAATTAGAAAATTTGGACCAATAACTGAAAGAAGAGATTATTCAAAAACTAAACATACGTTAGAAACTCCTGATTTTCTTGAAACACAAAGAAAATCATTTAACTGATTTTTAACAGATGGTTTAGATGAATCATTGAATAAAATTTACCCTATTGTTTCTGCAAATGGAAAAATTGAAATTCAATACATACCTGGTTCAGTAAGAGTTGAAATTCCAAAAGATGAATTTCAAGCAATTAAAGAAGCAAAACAAAAAGGAACATCTTATACAGGGAAAATAGTTGGTTCTTTAAGAAAACATACTGTGGAAACAGGAGAAATTGACGAAAGTACAGATATTATTTATGGAGAAGTTCCTTTAATGACAAGTGGTGGTACTTTTATCATAAATGGTTCTGAAAAAGTTATTGTTGCTCAGTTGATTAGATCTGCTGGGGCATATTTTGGTAAAAACGTTCGTAATAAACAAGCGGATGACTTGTTTAACAAAGTTGAAATTATTCCACAACTTGGATCTTGAATTGAAATTTTCCACAGAGTTACAGGTAACTCAATTGATACAGTAAAAATTAGAATTGATAAACATAAAAACATTCCTTTAACCACTTTTTTAAATGGTTTAGGTTTGAAAAAAGAAACAATGTTACAACTATTTGGTAATTCAAGTGTTTTAAAAGAGTCAATTAAAAAAGAAAAAATCGAATCCAGTAAAGATAATTTAGAGTTAATTTATAGAATTATTAGAAAAGGAGATAGAATCACCGATGAAGCTATTTTCAATTTAATTCCTTTAACTTTATTTAATGACAGAAGATACAATTTATCTAAAACTGGTAGATACATGTTGAATAGAAAGTTAAATTTAGTTGAAAGAATTTTAGAAACTTATTTAGCAGAAGATTTAACAAATGACAAAGGGGAAATTCTTTACAAAAAAGAAACTTTTATTACTCCAAAACTTGCTTTAGAAATTCAATCTCAATTTGATAAAGGTATCTTAAAAACAGTAGACATTCCAGATATTACTTCTCAAGTTTATGGAAAACAACTTGATATAAATCCTTCTTTAGAAAAAAGAACAAAAGTAATTATGGTAAAAGTATGACCAAACAAAAGATCTTTAGAAAATGGCAAAGATCCTATTTTAGTTATTGCAAACGATCCTACTTCTACAGAAATGCATTTATTAATTTCTGATATTATTGCAACCATTTCATATTACTTTAATTTAATTGATAATTTAGGAAAAGAAGATGATCCTGACTCACTTGTTAATAAAAGAATAGTTGGAGTTGGTGAATTATTACAAAACCAATTCATTGTGGGACTTACTAAACTAGAAAAACACGCAAAAGAAAAACTATCTACAAAAGAAATGGATAAAATTACACCTAAAAGTATTCATAATAATAAACCAATTTATAACCAATTTAAAACATTTTTTAACTCTTCAAAATTATCACAATTTATGGATCAAATTAATCCACTTGCTGAAATTGCAAACAAAAGAAGAGTTACATCTCTTGGACCTGGAGGTTTAAATAGAGATACAGCTCAATTTGAAGTTCGTGACGTTCATGCAACTCATTACGGAAGAATTTGTCCTATTGAAACACCTGAAGGACAAAACATTGGACTTATTTTAAACCTTGCTTCTTATTCGAAAGTTGATGATTACGGATTTATCCAAACTCCTTATTATGGAGTTGAAAACGGAATCATTAACTATGATAAAGTTTACTGATTAACAGCAGTGCAAGAATATGGTTTTAAATTTGCTCAATCTTCTGTTGATGTTGATGAAAATAACAAAATTTTAGGGGATAAAATTACTGTTAGAAAAGATCACGAATATTTAATTGTTAAACCTGAAGAAGTTGATTATATTGATGTAGCTTCAAAACAAATGACTTCTATTGCTGCAAGTACCATTCCATTTTTAGAAAACGATGATGCTAACCGTGCATTGATGGGCGCAAACATGCAAAGACAAGCAGTACCATTAATTGAATCTGAAACTCCACTAGTTGGAACTGGTGCTGAATATGATGTTGCAAGATATGCTGCAACCAATTTAAAAGCAAAGAAAGCTGGAGAAGTTGTTTTTGTCGATTCACAACAAATTAAAATAAAAAGTAGTGACAAAATAAACGAAATAATCGATTATAATTTAAGAATTTTTGAAAGATCCAATCAAGGAACTGTTATTAATCAAAAACCAATAGTAAAAGTAGGGGATAAAGTTGAAGCAGGACAATTAATTTGTGATGGTCCTTCAACTAAAAATGGAGAATTAGCTCTTGGTAAAAATGTGCTAGTTGCCTTCTCTACATGACATGGATTCAACTTCGAGGATGCTGTTATTATAAGTGAAAAATTAGTTAAAGATGATGTCTTTACTTCTATTCACATTGAAGAGCAAACTATTCAATTTAGAGCATCAAAAGCAGGAGATGATATTCTAACAACAGATATTCCAAATGCTTCTTTACGTTCAAAAAGACATTTAGATGAAAACGGGATTGTTCGTGTTGGTTCTGAAGTAAGTACAGGAGATATTCTTGTTGGTAGAACCAGTCCGAAAGGAGAAGATAATCCAACTCCTGAAGAAAAATTAATGAATGCAATTTTTGGTAATAAATCTTCAAATCAAAAAGATACATCATTAAAAGTAAAACACGGAGATGCTGGTACAGTTATTGATGTGCAAATTCTTTCAAGAGCACAAGGGGATTCACTGGAAGACGGAATTGATAAAATTGTTAAAGTATTTATTGCTCAAAAAAGAAAAATAAAAGTTGGGGACAAAATGGCTGGTCGTCACGGAAACAAAGGGGTTATTTCTCTTGTATTACCAGTAGAGGATATGCCATACTTAGAAGATGGAACTCCAATCGATATTCTATTAAATCCACAAGGGGTTCCTTCACGTATGAACATTGGTCAAGTACTTGAATTACACCTTGGAATGGCTGCTAGAAAACTTAATGTTAAATTTGTTTCTCCTGTATTTGACGGAGTAAAAAATAACGACATAACAAATGTTTTAAAAGAAGCTAACTTACCTACTTCTGGTAAATTTAAACTATACGATGGAATTACAGGAATACCATTTGACAACGAAGTATCAGTTGGTGTTATGTATATGTTAAAACTACAACACATGGTCGATGACAAAATGAATGCTCGTAGTGTTGGACCATATTCACTAATTACTCAACAACCATTAGGAGGTAAATCTCAAAATGGTGGACAAAGATTTGGAGAAATGGAAACCTGAGCATTAGAAGCATTTGGTGCATCTACTGTTTTACAAGAATTATTAACATATAAATCTGATAACATTCAAGGAAGAAATATTCTTTATAATGTTTTAGCAACAGGAGGAAAAATTCCTAAACCTGGAATGCCTGAATCATTTAACGTTTTAGCTTATGAATTAAGAGGTCTTGGAATCAAATTAGAAGTGCACAAAAAAGAAAACTACCTAAAAGACGAAGAATTTGAACAAGATTTTAGTAGTTATGAAGAAAATAACATTAGTATTGAAGACGAATTTTCACCAGAAATTATTAATGATTATAATTTAATTAGTGAAAAAATTGATACTCATGAAAATAATTTTGAAGAAGAAGAAGGAGATTATTAATGATTAAGAAGGAACCAAATAAAATTACAAGAAAATACGCAACAATTGATGAAAATTCTATTGATAAAATTTCACTTTCTCTTGCTACTTCTGAAGATGTTTTAGAATGATCACATGGTGAAGTTACTAAACCAGAAACCATTAATTATAAAACATATAAACCAGAAAGAGAAGGGTTATTCGATGAGTTAATTTTTGGACCTATTATTGATTATAAATGTTCAATTTGTGGAAGAAAATATAAAAAATCCAACGAAGGAACTCTTTGTTCTGCAACAGATCAATGTAAGGCATTAAAATCTGAAATTTTACCAAAAATTTCTAGAAGATCAAGAATGGGACACATTGAGTTACAATCACCAGTTGTGCACTTTTGATTTTTCAGAATTGATCACTCAATTATTTCTAAATTACTTGGAATAAAAACAGAAGACTCAAATAAAGCAGTTTCTAAATCATCATTAGAATCCTTAATTTACTATAAAGCTCACATTATTTTGGAATCTGGAGACATCAAAGCATTACCAAAAAATCAAATTATCGAACTAAATGAAGCTGGAGTTATTTATAGAGATGCATTAATTGAAATTCGTTCCCGTTATAAAGAAGGAACTGAAGCTTATGAAGAATTATCAGAAGCTTTAAAAGATTTAACTGAACTTGCATCTTCCAAAATTGGTAAAGAATACGGAATTGATTTTTATGAATTAAATGAAATTATTGAAGAGTATTCAGATGCTAAAATTTCTACCGGTTCAGCAGCTATTGAATACTTATTAAAAAATATTAATCTTGAAGAAGAAAGAGATAAAGTTAAAAAACAAGTTGATGAAATTCAGCAATTAAGTCCTGAAAAACAAACATCAACAAAAATTCAAGAAAGAGATAAATTGTATAAAAGATTACAAGTTATTAACTCTTTTATTAACTCTCAACAAAAACCAACTTCTATGTTAATTAAACATTTACCAGTTATTCCTGCTGATTTAAGACCATTAATTCAATTAGATGGTGGAAGACACTCAACTAGTGATATTAACGAACTTTATCGTCGTATTATTATTAGAAATAACCGTTTAAAAGGATGAATGGAAAAAGATGCTCCAATCTTGATAATTCAAAATGAATTAAGAATGATTCAAGAAGCTGTAGATGCATTAATTGATAATCAAAGAAGAAGTCCTTCTCCAGTTTCGGCTAAAGATGGAAGACCATTAAAATCTATTTCTGACGCTTTAACAGGTAAAAAAGGGAGATTTAGACAAAATTTACTTGGAAAAAGGGTTGATTATTCAGGGCGTAGTGTTATCGTTGTTGGTCCAAATCTAAAAATGAACCAAGTTGGTATTCCACGGGAAATGGTTGCAAAACTATTTGAACCATGAATTATCAAAAGATTAACTGAGCGTGAATTAGCTTCTTCAATTAAAAGTGCTAGAAAAATGATTGAAGAATTAAATCCAATCATTTGACCACACGTTGATGAAGTTATTAAAGGAAAATTAGTTCTTTTAAACCGTGCTCCTTCATTACACCGTTTATCAATTAGAGCTTTTGAACCGATTTTAGTTAGAGGGCGTGCTATTAAATTGCATCCGCTTGTAACAGCAGGGTTCAATGCTGACTTTGATGGTGATCAAATGGCTGTTCACGTTCCTATTTCTCCTGAAGCAATTAGAGAATCTAGAGAATTAATGTTTGCAAATAAAAACATTCTTGGACCTAAAGATGGTGAACCTATTGTTAACCCTTCACAAGATATGATTCTTGGTTTATACTATTTAACTAAAGAAGAACATGAAGAAAGCGGTAGAAAAGGAGAAGGAAGATATTTTGCAGATTACGATGAAATGATGAGAGCTCACGAAGTTGGTGTTGTTTCATTACACGCAAGAGTTGCTTTACCTTTTGAAAAAGTTAAAAAAACTTTAGAAACTTCAGTTCAAGGATACGTAGTTTCTACAGTTGGTAAATTTATTTTTAACAATGCTTTTCCAGATAATTTCCCATTTGTTTTTGACACAAATGTAGATAATTTATATGCAGATCAACAAAAACAATTAGAAAAATATGTTATTAAAAAACATGGAAACATTCCTGAATTTATTAAAGCATTACCATTAAATGAACCACTAAACAAAAAACATATTGCTAAAATAATAAGACAAACTTATGACAATTTTGATATCGTGGTTTCAATGGAAGATGTAGCTTCTGTTGTTAAAAAAATAAATTATGAAAATTATAAAGATGTTTTTCAATATTATTCAGAATTAATTGATTACAAAAATGAAATAATTTCTAGCAAACATGCTTCCAATTTAACTAAATTTACAATTGAAGAATTTGAAAACATATATAAAAGAGTTAAATACAGAAACAATAACATTGATAGAGAGTTAGAAAAAGAAGAAAAAGCAGAATTATTGGAAAAAATTTGATTTAAATATACAAATTTAGTTGCTGAAATTCTAGATAAAATTAAAGATTTAGGTTTCACATATTCAATGCTTTCAGGTACTTCAATTTCCATTGGAGATATTAAATTAGCTCCAAGAAAAGATGAATTTATTAAACAAGGTGAAGAACACACTGCTAAACTTAATAAATACTTTAGAATGGGAATGTTAACCGATGATGAAAGATATATTTTAACCATTGAAAAATGAACCAAAATTAAAGATGAAATTCAAAAAGACTTAAATACAGTAACTTTACAAGAACCAAATAACCCTATTTTTATGATGATGAAATCAGGAGCAAGGGGAAATATTTCTAACTTCGTTCAATTAGCTGGAATGCGTGGATTGATGGCTAATAACGTTAAAACATTAAAAGCCGATGCTGAAAATGAGCGTGTGGTACGTTCTACTGTTGAAGTTCCAGTTAAAAGTTCTTTCCTTGAAGGATTAACTTCTTATGAATTTTATTCTTCAACTCACGGTGCTAGAAAAGGGGGAACCGATACTGCTCTTAACACAGCTAAATCAGGTTACTTAACTCGTCGTTTAGTTGATGTTGCACAAAATATTGTAGTAACTCAAAAAGATTGTGGTTCAGACTTTGGGTTTTTAGTAAAAGAAATCATCGATACTAAAACCAATTCTACAATTGTTTCTTTATACGAAAGAATTGAAGGAAGATATACTAATTCACCTGTAATTCACCCAGAAACAGGCGAAATCATAATCGAAGATAATAAATTTATTACTCCTGAAATTGCACAAAAAATTATTGATGCTAACATAAAAGAAGTAGATATCCGTTCTATTTTAAGTTGTCACACTAGAAATGGTGTATGTAAAAAATGTTACGGAAAAGATCTTGCAACCAATAGAATTGTTGCAATCGGAGAAGCTGTAGGGATTATTGCTGCTCAATCAATCGGTGAACCTGGTACACAGTTAACAATGCGTACATTCCATACAGGAGGGGTTGCTGGGGTTGAAGATATTACAGGAGGTTTTGCTAGATTGATTGAATTAATCGATGCTTTTGAACGTCCATGAGGAAAACCAGCACAAATTTCTCCAGTTAAAGGTTATGTAAAATCTATTGATCAATTAATGGATAAAGAAAGAAATCAAACAGATGATAAGTTAGTAAAAGTTGCTTATATAAATAAAGATGGTGAAGAATTAGAAAAAGTATTCCATGTCCCTGTAAATAGAAAATTAAGAGTACAAGTTGGTGATTCTATTACTCCAGGACAAAAAATTACAGAAGGTCCTATTATTTTAAAAGAGTTACTAAACTACACTGATGCTCGTAAAGTACAAAATTATTTATTAAAAGAAGTACAAAGACTATATAGAATGCAAGGAATTTCCATTAGTGATAAATATATAGAAATTATTATTCGTCAAATGCTTTCTAAAATTTTAATTACTGATGCAGGAGATTCAAACTTATTTGTTGGATCTTTAGTTGATATTTTTGAATATCAAGAAGTTAATGGAGAATTACTATCTCAAGGAAAAAAACCTGCATTTGGTCAAATTGTAATTAAAGGAGCAAAACAAACTCCACTATTATCTGATTCATTCTTAGCTGCCGCTTCATATCAAGAAACTTCAAAAATTTTAGTTCACGCTTCAATTTCTTCACAAATTGATAAATTAGAAGGATTAAAAGAAAATATTATTGTAGGACATAAAATTCCAGCAGGAACAAACTCTAAATATGAAGCAAAATCTAAATATGATATTCAAGACCCAATTAATTACTTTAAAGACTAAAATTACAATAAAATAACATTTTGTTTAATTACAAAATGTTTTTTATTTAATTCAGTTCAAATGAAATGGGCGTATAATACTACTTTTTGCAAAAAAGTCAAATAATTTATCTAGAAATAGCAAAAAATTGTAAAAAACAGGAATTTTATTATAAGAAATAGGGTTTTGTTATCAATTTCTTGCAAAAGAACTATAATAATTCAAATAGATTTTTAGATCTATTTTAAAAAACTTTAAATATAAAGGAGAAATTATGAAAAAAAGATTTAAATCAGTTTTATTATTAGGTTTACCAACACTAACAACTGTTTTTGCAGTTGTTTCATGTTCTAATCCTGCTAAAACTACTAACGAAACTAATCAATCATTAGATTATACAACCTATGGAATTGCTAAAGCAAACCAAGTAAAAGAAAGAGTATTAGAATTTCCTGCTGCAAGAGGAGAAAATAGAATGGATGAAAACGGAGTTTTCTCATTCCACTTACATAACACACCAGTACAAGGAGTTTCAGGTGAGTGAACAGCTTTTGCAACAGAAGTAAAATCATTAACTGATAACACTCTTGTAAAAGACACAAAAGGAAAACCAGTAGTTAAAAAAGCTATGGCGATGGCAAAAGAAGTAGATGCTTCCAAAGATTTTCCATTAGTATTTTCATGAACTGGTGACAATAAACTTACAGAAGGAAAATTCTATACATTCATTTTTTGAAAAAATGACGGCACAGAAAAAATAACTTTCAAAAATGATTTTATTAAAGACAATAAAGACATTTTCCCTGCAACTTCCATTAAAACAATTACTAATTTATCAATTGACTTTACTGTACCAGAATATGGAGTAACTAAACTTACAACAGGAACTGTAAAAGAAAGACAATTAGAATTTCCAGCAGTTAGAAGTGAAAACGTATTAGATGCAAATGGTATATTTACTTTTAAATTACATAACACACCAGTACAAGGTGTTAAAGGAGAATGATTAGCATTTGCAACAGAAGTAACTTCATTACATGACAATACTTTAGTAAAAGATGCTAATGGAAAACCAATAGTTAAAAAAGCTATGGCTATGGCAAAAGCTAATGCAGACGTAGTTAATGAAAATGCTTTAGAATTTTCATGAACTGGAGACAATAAACTAACAGAAGGAAAATTCTATACATTTATTTTCTTTGCGAAAGATGGGACTGAAAGAATAGTATTTAAACCAGAATTTGTAGTTGAAAGCAAAGATACATTTGAAGCAATAAAAGGAACCTCTACAAGAAAATCAAATTCAACAGAAACAATGCATTCAATGGATAAATCAAATATGATGATGAAAGATTCTAGCGATAAATCAACATCAAAACAAAATCCTAATACTTCAAATGATATGATGCATTCTGATTCTAATAGTATGGAAAAAAATAAAACAACATCAGATAATTCAATGATGAGTGGTGACCAACACCAAGATTCAACAAATGCACCACAACCAATGAAAAATTCATAATATTTATTATCTAAATTTTATGAATTAATTCATTTTTTTGTTTTAAAATAAGAGTTTTTATGCACTTTTTTACTTTTTTTCTTGAAAAATGTAAAAATAGTATTATAATTAATATGTAATAACCAAAAAGTTATTACAATATAGTAAATGCACATTATTAAAAAAACAAATCTAGAATACCCTTTTTAGGGTATTTTTTTAGCCCTATACATATAAAAAAGGAGAAAAATGAAAAAAAGTTTAAAATTATTATCTAATTTTAGCAACTTTAGAGCAATATTTATAATCAGTAATAGAAAAAACAAAATTAAAATAGATAATTTAGGTTAATATGGAACTATATGTTTTAATCCCTTTAGTTATTATCTTTTTTGTTGTTACTTTTTCAATATTGTTATTTGTATATCCTATTTTAATAAGAAAATATTGTGCTAAAATTAGAAAATTAATACAAGATAATTATTTTTCTCTTAAAACTTTAGTTACAAATAAAGAAAAAATAGAAAAAAATATTTACTTTAAATTTAATCGTTATAATACACGGTCATATATTGGATTACTTCCCCTTTGGTATTTTTTGTTTTTGATTATTTTTTCTGCAATTTTAAAGGTTTTAGAAGTTGAAGATAGTTTTTACTTTTCATTTACTTGAGAAGTTATATGAATATCATTTATCCTAAATTTTTACTATTTTTCTATACTTAGCAAAAAATGACACATTTTCAACAAA
>NZ_JBTGVF010000025.1:0-11273 GCF_054343435.1 Mycoplasma sp. 5370 | reverse complement strand
AAAGAGGACATTTTGATTAGTAAATACCCCGGGACATTTTGATTAATAATTTGCATTTTTGTTTTTAAAATCAAATATTAATATATAATATAAATGCCATTAAAACAAAAACCTTGTAACCTGGTCAGGACAGAAATGTAGCAGCCACATCGAGAAGTGTTGTGTTTAGTGGTTTTTTATTTTACTTAAAAATCTTTTTCAGTAAAGAAAACTTTTTGTTATTAAAAGGTTTTTTTACCAAACTTAAAGGTTTAAATACAAATTTATTTATAAAAAAAGATTTTTGATGGCTAAAAGATTTAAAACCGCTATATCCTCTATATTTCCCTAGTCCTGAATTCCCAATGCCACCAAAAGGTAAATATGAATTTGCCACATGTTCTGTTGTATTATTTATAATGATTGCTCCTGCTTGTAATTTTTTTATTTTATTAATAATTGATTTTTGTTTACTAAAAAGATAAAGAGCAAGTGGTTTTTGTTGTCTTTTAACAATATCAATTGCTTCTTCAATAGTTTCAAAAGAAATAATAGGCAAAATTGGTCCAAAAATTTCTTCTTGCATTATTGCATCATTTAATGATGCTTTGTAAATAAAAGGTTCGATTATTTTCATTTCATGATTAATTTTTAACTCAGTTGAGTTAACTAATTTCAATAGTCTATTATAATGTTTTTCACTAATGATTTTAGGTTCATTTTTGAGATTGTTTTTTAGTTGATTTTGTGCATATTCTCTGTATTTTTGTATAAATTCATCTTCTATTTTTTTATCTATTAAAACATAATCATGAGTTGTACATGTTTGCCCTGAATTTAATGATTTACCATAATAAATTTTTTCAACAACTTTATCTAAATTTATATCAGAACAAATTATAGTTGGTGATTTACCACCTAACTCTAAAATGGTTGGAGTCAAAAATTTGGAAGTTTTTTCTAAAACAATTTTTCCTACATTTGTTGATCCAGTAAAGAATACTAGATCAAACTTTTGATCTAAAAGAAAATTAGATGTTTCTAAAGAAGAATCAGCACAATAAATGATTTTATGATCAAAATTTTCATTAAAAAATTTCATTAATCATTTAGATGAATATTCTGAAAATTCAGAAGGTTTTAATATTACCCTATTTCCTGCACCAATAGCATTTATAATAGGTATAATAGAAAGCATAATCGGATAATTTCAAGGGCTAATAATCAAAGTTTGTCCATATGCTTCATATTTATAACTTGATTTAGATGGAAATAAATAAAAAGGTGTTTTTACTTTTTTAGAACGAGATCATTTTTTTATATTTTTTACATATAGATTTATTTCTTTATAAATTAATGCAATTTCAGAAACAAAGGATTCTAATTTATCTTTGTTTAAATCTTCTTTTAAAACTTTAAAAATTTCTTCTTCTTTTTCTTGAATGAATCTTTTAATTTTCTTTAAAATTTCAATTCTATCTTTAATACTTAAAGGACCAAAATAAAAAAAATCTTCCCTTTGTAAGTGATAGATTTTTTCTAATTCTTTTTGATTTATCAAATTTTTACCCTTTTTTCTTTTGGTATAAACATTTTATCGGATGAAGAAATTTCATAAGTTTCTAAAAATAAATCATTATTTCCTAAAATAACATTAGCACGTACTTTTCCTGGTGAGTGAACATCTGATTCCAATTGTCTTTTTGCTGCACCTTCTTTTAAAATAATTCTTCAACTTGTTGCTCAGCTTTCAAAAAAGTTTTTGGCATCAAAATCTTTTTCTTGTTTTGCCGCTTCTAAAGCGCAGTCAAAACCACCTAAATCTGCAATGTTTTCAGAAACAGTCAACTCTCCATTAACTGGTCCAAAGTCTGTTTCTACTTTATCAAATAAATTAATTGTTGCTTGTGTTCTTTTTGCAAATTCTTCTCTATCTTTATCGGTTCATCAATTGTTTAATTTTCCTTTTTCATCAAATTGAGCACCGTGATTATCAAAACCGTGAGAAATTTCATGAGCTATTACACAACCAATAGAACCATAATTATAAGATGATGGTCTATTTAAATTATAAAAAGGATCTGCTAAAATAGCTGCAGGAAAAACTATTTGATTTTTTAATGGATTATAATATGCATTAACTGTTGCAGGAGACATTGATCAATATCTTTTATCTTCTGTTTTACCAAATAAAGATAATGCATATTCAACTAAATATTTATTAAATTTAAGCGCATTTTCAAATAAATTTCCACCTTCTTCATAAGTTTTAACTTTAAATTTTGAATAATATGGTCTAATCACTTCTGGAAAACCAATCATAACTTGAATGGTAGATAATTTAGTTAATGCTTTTTGAATAGTTTCTTTACTTAATCAATTGTTATTATTTAATCTCATTTTATAAACATCAATCATATTAGAAACCATATGTTCAATATTTTCTTTTGCTTTTTTACCAAAATAATTTTCAGCATAATACATACCTAAAGGCATTCCAAAATATTCATTTGCCATATCAAAAGCAAAATTTTCTAAATTTCTATAGGTTTCAATAGAATAAACTTTTCTACCAAATTCCCCTGCTTTAATTCTAATTTCTTCACTTAAAAATTTAGTTGTTTGTAATAAGTTTCTTATAAATAAAAATGATTTATAAAATTCAAAATTTTCATCGCTAAAAATTTTGTCAAAATTTTCATAAAGTTTTATATTAGAAACTGAAACTGCTTCCACATTTTGTGAAACTAAACTTTCTAATAAATCAGAAATAATAAACTGTTTGGTATATGAATTATATTCTTCTTTTGATTTTAGATTATATAAAGCAACATAATTAGCTTGTTCTATCGATGAAAGAATATAATCTTTATAAATGTCATCAAATTTAATAGCATTTGATATTAATTTATTTGCTTCTTCTTCTGTTTTACCATAGTCTTTTAATAAAAATAAAACCATTTCTTTTCAAGTGTTTAATAATTTTTCTGACTCTTCTTTGTTTGAATAACTTTCTTTGTTTGGCAAGATTGTTTTAAAATCTCCAAATCAAAAAATTCTTTTTTCATTATCAATAAAATCTTCGTATAAATCTTTTTCTAAAGGTAAAAACCCGTATAAAAGTCAAAATTCTTTATCTTGTGAAAATAAATCTTTAAAGGATTTTAAACTTTCTAATTTAGTTAAATATTGTTTAACCGGTTCTCAACCAAGTTCTTTTCTTTTGCTTTCATTCATTAACATTGAAAAATATTTAACATATTCCAACATCATTGAATTTTCATTTAAAGAACTTGTATCTTTAAGTCATTTTTTTGTTAAATCTTTTAAAAGTTTTTCTAAGTTTAAATCAAGTTCAGAAAAAACACTAATACTTGATTTATCTTCTGGTATTTTTGTGTTTTCTAATCATACTTTATTTATGTGACTGAAAAAGTCATCTTTTAATAATGTTTTTTTCATTTTTCTTCTTTCTTTTTATTTGTGGTATTTTATATTGTTTTTTATAGCAAATGCTCTATAAATTTGTTCAACAAGTAACACTCTAAATAACTGATGTGGGAATGTTAGTAAAGAAAAATTTATTTTTTGAGCATCTATTTTATCTTCAATAACCCCGTTAGAACCACCAATTATAAAAGTTATATTACTTTTGTCAATTAAATTGGAAAATTCAAAAGAATCCATTTGTTTTCCTTTTAAAGAACAAAGAAAAACTGTTGAGTTTTTTGGAATTAATTCTAATATTTTATTTGTTTCTTTTTCCTTTTTTATTTCTATATTTTCTTCTTGTAATTCCTTTATTTCTATTACATCTATTTTTGAAAAAAAACTTATTTTTTTCTCATATTCTTGGAACAAGGTTAAATAATTTTTTTGAAGTTTTCCTACTGCAATAATAGTTATTTTCACTATTTATTTCTCATCTTTATATAGAACATTAACATTTGAATATCTGCTGGATTAATACCACTAATTCTTGATGCTTGTCCTATAGTGGTTGGTTTGATTTTAATTAATTTATCTCTTGCTTCATTTGCTAAATTATCAACTTTTTTATAGTCTATATCAGCTGGTATTTTTAATTTTTCAAGTTTTAACATTTTTTCTGCATCATGCACTTGTTTTTGTATATAACCATCCAATCTTGCTAATACAACAAGTTCATAAGCAAATTTAAAGTTTTTTAATATTTCAAGATAATCTACATCAGGTCTTGAAACTAGTTGAAATAAAGATTGTCCATTAATTGCGTTGTATTTAATTGCTAAATCACTTTTTGAAGATACAAAAGTGTTTTTTAATTCTTCAATTTTTAACTCTATTTGTTTGTATTTATCAATAACTAAATTATACCCTTCTTTGCTTATCATATTAGCTTTTAAAGCATAATCTTTCATTCTTCAATCGGCATTATCGTTTCTTAATAATAACCTGTATTCTGCTCTTGAAGTTAACATTCTATATGGTTCATTAGTCCCTTTTGTAACTAAGTCATCAATTAAAACTCCGATATAACCATCACTTCTGAGAATTTCAATTGGTTCCTCTTGTTTTAAATATTGAGATGCGTTTATTCCTGCTATTAATCCTTGTCCAGCTGCTTCTTCATAACCACTTGTTCCATTTATTTGACCACCAAAAAATAAACCATTAATATTTTTACTTTCAAGTGATTTTTTTAATTGTAAAGGATTTATGGCATCATATTCTATCGCATAAGCTCATTTAGCTACTCTTGCGTTTTCTAAACCAGGAATTGATTTAACCATTTCTTTTTGCACTTCAATAGGCATTGAAGTTGATAAACCATTTATATACATCAAATCACCTTTAGCGGTTTCTGGTTCAAAAAATATTTGATGTCTTTCTTTATCTTTAAAACGAACTATTTTATCTTCTACTGAAGGGCAATACCTTGGACCAACTCCATCAATTAAACCAGAATACATACTAGATTTATTTAAGTTATTCAAAATGATTTCGTGTGTTTTTGGAGTTGTATATGTTAAAAAGCAATGAATTTGTTTTTCGAGAACTACTTCATTTTTAAAACTAAAATGAAGGTTATTATTTTCTAAAATTTCTTCTTCTATTTTAGAAAAATCAATTGAATCAGTTCAAATTCTAGGTGGCGTTCCTGTTTTTAATCTAATAAGTTCAAATCCATTATTTTTTAAAAACATTGAAAGTTTATTACTTGTTCTTTGCCCATCAGGACCACTCTTTTGAATTTCATCTCCTCTTAAAATTCTTGAATCCATATAGGTTCCTGTTGTTAGTACTACAGCGTTAGCATAATAAACATTTCCTTTTTCTGTTTTAACTCCTTTTACTGAATCATTTTCAAGAACCAATTCTTCAACAATATCTTCTAAAATATCGATATTTTCTCGTTGTTCAATATCTTCTAATATTACTTTTGAATATTTGTCTTTATCAATTTGAGCCCGCATCGCTCTTACTGCAGGTCCTTTTGATTCATTTAACATCTTAATTTGAATCATTGCCTTGTCAGCGAAAATACCTTGCACTCCGCCAAGTGCATCTATTTCTCTTGTTATAATTCCTTTAGCAGGACCACCAATTGATGGATTACATGGCATTGAAGCTAGTTTATTTTTATCTAAAGTTACTAGTAAAACTTTGAAATTTTGTTTTGCTAAAGCATATGTGGCTTCAATACCTGCATGTCCACCGCCAACTATTATTGCATCATATTTATTCATATTTTTATATTTTAAATTATTTAAACAAATAAAAAAGAAGATTTTTTATTTTTTCTTCTTTTTATGCACTTACAATATGAAATAATTCATCATTTACTCAAACGATGTCTCCAACCTTAATTTTGGAACCCCTAGTTACTTCGCTATTGTCGTTAATTTTAACTTGGTTTGTTGCTAAAAACTCTTTTGCTGCACCACCAGAATCTATAAAGTTCATTTTTTTTAATAGTTGGCTTAATTTTATAAATTCTCCTGTTATTTCTACTTTCATTTCTTTCCTTTCTATGTAGTTCCTATTAATTGTTTATTATTTTTATTAGAAGGTGAAACTATATAAACTTTTCTTATTTTTTTATCTACAAAAATATAAATCAAACCTTCGTACACTGAAATAGCATCTTTTAAATATCTATGATTTATAGAAAAGTTTAACTCACTATTAGAACTTTCAAATTTCATTTCTTTAGTTTTTACAGAAATAAAACCTGTTTCTTCTTTGTTTCCGCTCATAGTAAATTCTTCTTGATTTACACTAACATTTAATTTGAAATATTGATCACTAGATAAAATAGAAGCTTTTGACATTAATTCACTAAGTTCTTTTTTATCGATTTCAATTTTATAAACTAAATCATCTATATTTGGGAAAACATTAGAAATGTCTTTATAAGGAAAATCAATGACTTTACATTGTATTTTTGTATTTTCAATAATGGTTTCTATTTTATTGTCTTCAACATAAATTTCTAATTGCCCTTCATAATCATTAGGGATAAAATTTTTTAAATTTCTAGCTATTATAGAAATATCAAATTCAATATTAGATTCAATCGGAAGTATTTCTGTTGATATTCTATATCTATCTGTTGCTGAAATTCTTAAATTTCCGTCCATAGCATTGATGTTGATACAATCTAAAATAACTTCAGAACTATCGATTGTAGCAGCAAAACTAGTATCTTTAATTGCTTTTTTAAAGTCTTTGGAATGAATTGATATTTTCTGACCTGATAAATCAAATCTAATATTTGGGAAATCTTCATCATTTTGAATATTAATTTTATATAAGTCATCTTTGTTTTTGATAGTTAAATTAGTATCTTCGATTTTAAATTCTAGAAATCCTTCGGTTTTTTTAATTATATTTTTTAACATTGAATAATTTATTAAAAAGGAACCTAATTCATTTATATTTTTTATGTTTTCAGAAGAAATGTGTCCAATTATAGAAATTTCTCCATCTGAACCATATAAATATACCCCTTCTTGTCTTAGTTCGATTTTAACACTTCTTAAAGAAGGAATAAAATTTAAAGTATTTATAGAAACACCGATTCTTTCAAATTCTTTTTCAAAATATTTTTTTTCAATTGTGAAATTCATTTTATTTTTCCTTTTATATTTTATTATTTTATATTTATTTTATTTTCTAATATATTATTATTAGGGATGTTAGTTTTAGTTAGTTTTATCTTTTTAACCTAAAAATAGGCAAAAAAGGTGTTGATTAATTAAGAAACAGTTTTTACTTTATTAGTTAATGAATTAACTGCGTTTTTGAGTTCATGGGACGTTTCTATATCTTTTTCTATTTTTTTATAAGAAGCCATAATTGTTGAGTGATCTTTTCCACCTAAATAAATACCAATTCTTTCATAACTAAAAGAAAGTAGTTCTCTAATTAAGTAAATTATCATCGATCTAGCAATAACAATTTCTCTTTTTCTTGATTTACTTCTTACTTCTTCTTCTTTTACTCTGTAATATGAACAAACGCTTTCAATTATCCTATCATGAGTTATTTCTCTTTCGAAGTGAACGGTTTCGTGGAAGATGTTATTAAGAAGGTTTTCATTGAAAGTTAAATCTTTAGGTGAGTTTTTTACAGAAAATTTAATTTGATTTAAAGCTCCTTCGATTTCTCTTATAGAATGATAAAAATTTCTTGTTAAAAAGCTTAAAGCTTTGTTATCTCACTTATTTAAATCAAAGTTTTCTTGCTCGATTTTAAATTTTAAAATCTTGAGTAAATCTTCATTATTAGGTTTTTTTATTTCTAAAGTTAAACCACTTTGAAATCTTGTTATAAATCTATCTTCAAATCCACCTAAAAGTTCTGGTTTTTTATCAGAACAAATAATAATTTGCTTTTTATTATTTTTTAAATTATTAATAATATTAAATAAAAATTCTAAAGTTTTTACTCTCGAACCAAGCATTTGAACATCATCTATTAAAAAGATATCAACACTTTCTAAAAAAGAAGAAAAATTGTTTATTTTTTCTATATCTTTTTCTTTTAATATTAAAGAAATTTGGTTAGTAAAGGCGTCTGGGTTTAGAAAATAAGATTTCATTCCAACTTCTTTTGCTGCATTTCCTAAAGCGTTTAGGAAATGAGTTTTTCCTAATCCTGATTTTGAGTGGATAAATATAGGAGTAAACTCTACTTTTTTACTTTTTAACAAATTATCAGCAATTTTTATTAAATTTTCGTTAAATTTACCTGTTACTAAATTTTTAAATGTTAAATCTGGTAATAAATTATCTTTAAAATCTATGTTATTGACAAAATTGTTAATATCTTTTGTGTTATTATTGATAACTTGTTTTTCTTTTACTTTATTCACACTTGTGTTTTCAAGAATGATTTCCACAGCTTTTTCACTTTTTAAAGTTTTAACAATAGCAGATGTTAAAAAACTTAAATAATTTTCTTTAATATCTTTAATAATTACATTGTTTTTAGCAATAAAAACCACAGAAAAATCATTAATTTCTTTTAGTTTTAACTTAGAAAAATATGTGGAAAAAATAATAGAGTCATTAATCTCTTTTTCAATTTCTTTTAATATTTTTTTATTTGTTTTTAACAAATTTTCTTCATAGTTATTAACAATATTTGACATAGTTATTAAATAATAAATAAAAAAAATAAAAAATGTTAAAAAATAAAAAATAATTTTATAAATAATTTTACTAATAACAAGATTACCACATTTTTAAAACCTTAATAAAGGTAAAAAAAATATGATTTAACATATAAAAAATAAAAAAAATTTCTTTTTTTCTTTTACAAAAAAAGTTGTGAAAAAAGTTTTTTTTATTTCCTTTTTAATCTTTATTTTGTTATAATTTTAATATTTAATTAAAATACATAAAAAATGTATCTTTTTATTTAAAAAAACTTTAAGGAGAGCATATGAAAAGAACTTATCAACCAAATAAAAGAAAACATGCTAAAACACATGGGTTCAGAGCAAGAATGTCAACAGTTGGTGGAAGAAAAGTTTTAGCTTCAAGAAGAGCTAAAGGAAGAATGAGATTAACTGTTTCAGATTCAAATAAATAATTATGAAAAAAGAAAATAGACTTAAGAAAAATTGAGAATTTCAAGAAGTAATAAGTTTAAAACAACAAATTATCACAAAAAACTTAATTTTATATTATAAAAAACATAAAAATTTTCAAATTGGTATTTCTGTTCCAAAAAAATTTGCAATTGCTGTAGAAAGAAATTTTTTTAGACGTCAAATTAAAGCAATAATTTCAAATAAAATGAATTTTATTGATTTACCTTTTCAAAATGTTTTAATATTAAGAAAAAGTTTTTTATCTTTACCTTTTTCAGAAAAAGAAAAGGAAGTAATAAAAATATATGAGAGGTTAAGAAGTGGAAAAGAATAAGCAAAAACCAAAATCTTATGACTTCTTCACCGGTAATAATAATTCTGAAAAGAAAAATATTTGAAGAAAAATTTGAAAATGATTTAAAGTTTTAATTTATATATTTATTTTCGGAGTTACTTTAACTGGTTGTATTCAATCATTCGCAATTAAAACTTCATCACACGCAGGGTCTGGGGTGGAATTCTATAATTCAAAAGAAGAAATTGCTCCTAATGCTGTAGTTTTTAAAAAACAAACCAATAAAGAAGGAAAAGAAGTTTTAAATATCAAAAAAAATAACGATAACTTTTATGTTTCTAACCAAGATAAAGAAAGAAAAGATGTTATTGAATCTTTAAAAAAACAAGCTGAAGGTAGTTATGGACAATGAGGTAATTACAACACTTTAATAGTTTATCAAAGTGATAAACCCATAGAAGGACAAAGTAGTTATCAATATCCAAAAGGAGATAATGGAGAATTATTATATTTCAATTCTACAACCGAAAACTACAATCAAAAATTTAATGATTGAAAAGAAATAAAATTATTAAGAGAGTTTAAGGATAATCGAAAATTAACTCACAATGCAAAATATGTAAATGAAAAAGATCCTTTTATCTATTCATATTTTGAAACGGTTAAAGATTATATTATCCCAAATGAAGATTTTATAGAAAATAATAATAAATTTGCAAGAGATGTAATTCATTATTTAAATAATCAACTTGTAAATTTTGACAAATATAATAATAACAAATTAGAAAACGCTATTAAAGAAGTAGAAGAAAAAGGTTCTGGTGCTTCTGAACAATCAATATCATTAGTTAATGATTATTCAGCAAACTTGCGTGAAATTTTAAAAGCAACACATTATACAAAGATTGGTGATGGAATTGTTGCTTTTGAACCAGGAAGTGCAAAAAATCCATCAGATTTATTATCATATAAAGGAGCAGAACCTCAAAAAATAATTGTTACTTGAGGTGATGCTTGACAACTTGGTCCTTTCTATGGGTTATTTATCTGACCGATGTCTAAATTAATGGCTGCTCTATTGGGTTCTATGTCATTAGAAGGACTTCAAGGATGGCCTGCTATTATTACTATAATAATTGCTGTTATTCTTACTAAATTACTTTCATTTGCATTTAGATTTAAGACTTTATTTAGTCAATCTAAACAACAAGAAGTGCAAGCTAAGAAAGCAAAAATCGATGCTAAATATGCACCTCACAAAGGTAATAAACAAATGGAAGCAAGACAAAGACAAGAGATTGCTGAATTATATAAAAAGAATAATATAAGTCCCGCTGCTCAATTTCAAGCATTACTTATAACAATGCCTATATTTGTTGCGATGTGAAGAATATTACAAGGATTACCAGGTATTAAAGCAACAACATGATTAGGAATAAATCTTGCATCAACTTCTTATCAAGAATTATTTGCAGGACAATGGATTTATTTACCAATCCTTTTATTCACTGTTATAATTCAATTATTCCAACAAATTCTACCAAGAATTTTAAATAGAAAACAAAACAAACAACTTATCAATGCGGCAGAGTCGCAAGCGTTGAAAAAGCAACAAAAAACTCAAAATTACACTATGATTTTATTTGTTGTATTTGGAGTTATTTTCCAAGCATCCTTACAAGTTTATTGAATAGTTGGAGGGGTGTGAGAAATAGGACAAATTCTTTTTGTTCACTACTTCCAAAGAACTAAAGTATTTAAAGAAAAAGTTCGTCCTTGAATTAATAAACCAAAGAAAACTTAATAAGGTAGCAATACCTTATTTTTTCTTAATTAAAAAACCGTTTTTGCCAAAACATAAGGAAAAAACGGAATTTTCTTGGAAGTGTAATAAATTTTGTGTAAAAATTTCTCAAT
>NZ_JBTGVF010000024.1:0-11443 GCF_054343435.1 Mycoplasma sp. 5370 | reverse complement strand
ATTATTTGAGATTCACTTAAATTTAATAAATTGGTTTCATATACATAAACACCATTAAATAAACAGGGACATAAATTTGGGACACCAAATTTATGTCCCTGTTTACTGTCCTTATTTTAACATATTTTAAAAATAAAATCTATTAAAATCTTGACACATAAAATGTGATAAAATAATTTAATAAGATATAGGAGCTATATGCAAAAAAAAGAAATACTAATAAAAAATGAAAAAATATTTTATATAGAAGAAAATAGTGGAAAACCAAAGGTTCTTTTTCTTCATGGTTTTAACTCATCACACAGCTTTGCACAACAAGTTTATAAAATAACAGATAGAAATTATGATGTTGTTGCTTTTGATTTTCCAGGTTGTGGATTGAGTTCTAATAATGGAACTATAACTATTGAATATTATCAACAAATTGCAGAAGAATTTGTTAAAGAAACGGGAATTTCCTTTAATTTAGTAATAGGTCACTCTCTTGGTGGAGCAAGTGCTCTTCATCTATTAAATAATAATTTAGTTCCTAAAGCACTACTTGCCGCTCCAATAAATTACAATATTTTAGGGACTATTGCTAAAGAAACTTTGAAACAATCGAAAGAAAGACTTAATAAATGACTTCTGCCAAAAAACTATGAAGAAGCATATGAAAGTTCAGATAACTTAGTTTATGAAAATAAAAATAATTACAAAAAGAATTTAGAAAAAATAGCAAATGTCTTCTTAACAGTTACCAAAAATAAATTCGCTGTTTTTAATAATTTGGTAAGAAAACAAATTATTAATTCTTCTTATTTACAAAAAAATATTAAAAATCTTTACGCTATTAATAAAGATTATGAATTCATATCAGGAACCAAAGATATGTTTGTTCCTTTTATTTCTGTTGCTAAAATAGCTAGTGATTATAATAAAAATTTTATAGGACTAAAAAATTGTGGTCATGCTTTGTTTTTCGAAAAACCTAATGAAATAAACAAGAGAATTGAAGAAATTATTAAAACACAGACTAATTAACTTTATGTCTGTGTTTTTTTATAAAAATACTATACATTAAAAATTATTATTTTATCTTTTATGTAGATTTTCTTTTTAATTTCTTTATTATCAATATTTTTTATTACATTAGATTCGCTTAAAGCTTTAGTAAAAAGAGAATCTTCTGTATCGGTTTCTTCTTTTTCTATTACTGCTCTAACTTTTCCATTAATTTGAATCGGTAATTTAATTTTCTTATTTAAAATTAAATTCTCTTGCAAAATTGGTCATGATTGCTTGCTTATTTCATTTGCTTGTAATCTGCTTAACAATTCTTCTGAAAGATGTGGTGCTAAAACAGAAAGCATTATACAAAAATCAATTAACATTTGTTTGTTGGAAATTTTTTCAGTTTTATATAAACCATTTATGAAAACCATAAGTTTACTAATAGCAATATTGAATTTTAAATTTTCAATTGCGATTGTAACTTCTTTAATAGTTTCCTGTCATAAAGAAATCATCTCTGAATCATCAAAATTTGCATCAATTAAATCATTATTTGCGAATTTATCTAAAATAACTTCAACTCTATCTAATCATCTTCTTATACCTTGGATTGCATCTGTACTTCATTCTTTTGTATCAGTTAATGGTCCCATAAACATTTCATAAACTCTTAAAGTATCTGCACCATATTCGTTTACGATATCATCTGGGTTTATAACATTTCCTCTACTTTTAGACATTTTTTGCCCATCTGTACCTAAAATCATTCCTTGATTTACAACCTTAAAGAAAGGTTCATCATTAGGTAAAATCCCTATATCATAAAGGAATTTGTGTCAAAATCTAGAATAAATTAAATGTCCTACAGCATGTTCTTGACCACCAATGTATAAATCTACAGGAAGTCATTTTTTAAATCTTTTATATGCTTTGGGGCTATCTATATTTAAATATGTTCCATCTTCATTTTTAAGAATAAAAGCTAAAAAGTATCAAGAACTACCAGCTCACTGTGGCATTGTATTAGTTTCTCTTCTGTATTTTTTGCCATTTTTTTCAAAGTATAATCACTCTTTGTTATTTGCTAAAGGAGACTCTCCTGTTTTAGAAGGTTTAATATTTTGCATATATGGTAATTCTACAATTCCTTCATCTATGTAAATATTATCTTCTTCATCAAAATAAACTGGGAATGGTTCACCTCAATATCTTTGTCTTGAAAAAATTCAATCTCTTAGTTTGTAACTTATTTCTTTTTCAGAAATTCCCTTTTCATTTAATAATTTATAAATTTCTTCTTTTGCTTTTAAAATTTCTAAACCATTAAACTCTTCCGAATTAATTAATTTATTATCTTGCACAACTTTAATTATCTCTAAATCATATTTTTTAGCAAAATCATAGTCTCTTTCGTCTTCTCCAGGAACTCCCATAACAGCACCCGTTCCATAAGAATTTAAAACGTAGTCAGCAATTCAAATTGGAATTTTCTTATTATTTAAAGGATGGATAGCATATAAACCTGTAAAAATACCGTGTTTTTCTTTATTATTGGAAACTCTATCTCTTTCACTTAAAGTTTTAGTAAAGTCAATAAATTCTTTTATTTTTGGATTATTAATAATCACATCTACTAATTTGTTTTCTGGAGAAATAGCAATAAAAGTAACGCCAAATAATGTATCAATTCTTGTTGTAAACACTTCTATAATTTCACTATTATTTTCGATATGAAACTTAATTGTATGACCTTCAGATTTTCCTATTCAATTTTTTTGTAATTCTTTTAATGAATCCGAAAATTCTAAGTCATTTAATCCTTCTAACAATTTATCTGCATAATTAGTAATTTTTAAAACTCATTGTTTCATTGGTTTTCTAATAACTGGAAAACCACCTCTTTCACTAACTTTATTTCCTTCGTTATCAGTTATCACTTCTTCATTAGCAAGAACGGTCCCTAATTCTTCACACCAATTAACATCAACTTCTTTTATTTCTGCTAAATTATGTTCATATAATTTTTTAAATATTCATTGTGTTCATTTGTAAAATTTAGGATCAGTAGTATCCACCTCTTTAGATCAGTCATATGAAAAACCTAAACTTTTTAACTGTTTTTTAAAAGATTGAATATTACTTTGTGTAAAAGAAGCAGGGTGATTTCCTGTTTTTAGTGCATATTGCTCTGCTGGTAAACCAAAAGCATCTCATCCCATTGGATGAAGAACATCAAAATTATTTAGTCTTTTATATCTTGCTATTATATCTGTTGCTGTGTAACCTTCTGGATGTCCAACATGCAAACCTGAAGCGGATGGATATGGAAACATATCAAGAACATAAAATTTTTTTTCTTTATTTTCTGTTGTTTTAAATGAATTATTAATTTCTCAGTGTTTTTGTCATTTTTTTTCTATTTCTTTGTGATTATACATAATATTATTATTATATAAAAAAAACAATTTTGAAAAAATTTATTTTTGTGTTTTAAATCTTTTCAAAATCATTTCTTTTTCAATTGCACTTATTTCCATTTTTTTAATTTCAGATAACTCTTCTTCATATTTTTGTGCAAATTCTGAAGTTGGTTTTATAACTGGTTTTTTAGGAGCAAATAATTCACAAGCTTCATTTGCTTTTTCAATAGAAATTTCATAAGTACCTATTTTGTTAGCTAATTTAATAGTATCATTTTTGTTAAAAGTTAATAATGGTCTATATATTTGTAAACTTGTTTGACTACCAATAACATCCATTGATTCCATAGTTTGAGATGCAACTTGCCCTAAATTTTCTCCATTAGATATAGCTATGTAACCAAATTTTTTAGCTAAAATATCTGCTATTCTATAAAAACTTCTACGCATTAGATTTATTTTATAAGACTGGTCAGAAACTAAACCGATGTAATTCATTAAATCTGTATAGTTTATTTGAAATAATTTAGAACCACCTTGATAATTAGATAACAATTGAATAATTTTATCTACTTTTTGAACTGTTTTTTCATCAGTGTGTGGTGGTGTTATAAAAGACAAGAAATCAATATGCACACCTCTTTTCATCATTTCAAAAGCTGCAACTGGAGAATCAATTCCTCCAGAAATTAAATGTAAAACTTTACCAGAAATACCAACAGGTAAACCATCTAATCCTTTATAAAATTTAGAAAAAACATAAGAATATTTTTCTCTAACTTCAATATTGATTTGTTGATCAAAATTTTCCAAATCTACCTTTATTTCCTGTTTTTTTGCAAATAATTCGGTAGCAACTTCTTTTATAATTTCTTGTGAATTTAAAGGGAATTTTTTTCAGTTTCTATGACAATTTAATCTAAATTTTAAAAGATTATCATCAAATTGTCTTAAAACTTCTTCTTTTATGCTTTCTATATTAGTTTCTACTCTTTTTACAGGAGAAAAAGAAGAAATACCAAAAACTTTAGATAAATTTGCTAAAGTTTTTTCGCTATAAGGTAAATACATTCTATCAAAACTTACTTCTGGAATTTCCCCTGTAATTTTTATTATGTTTTGCTTCAAAGTGTTTATAAATTGTTTTCTATTACCACCTTTTAAAACTAATTCACCATATCTTATTAAAATTAAATCATACATATTATATTATTTCCTTTTCTAAAAATTTTACTATATTTTCTAATGCTTGTGGATAGTTTCCTTGTCTATGCATTTCTTCTGCTATTTTAAAACTGGCATCCAGTTTGTTTTTAGAACTCCTAAAAACATTCATATTTTTATATAAAAAATTTAATATTTCTTTGTATAAAAAATCAGTAAATATTTCTATATTATTTGTCAATAAATCATTTAACTTTTTAATATAAATTATTTTTTGGTCATTTTTTTCTTCATTTTCTATCAATAGAAACAAATTCAATATTTCTTTTTTGAAATTTTCATTTATATTTTCTTTATGTTTATTTACCAAAAAATCAGTAATTATTTCTTTTTGTAAAGAAAAATTGTTTAATAAATTCTTTTCTTTTAATTCAAAAAAATAAATATTTTTTAAAGCGATTAACTTAAAATCTATAATTATGAATTTTTCAAAAATACTTTTTATTTTTTCTATTTGTTCAAGATAAGTTTCTTTATTTAATAAAATATCTTCTAATAATAAATTTATATTATCTAATTCTTCTTTTGCTTGTATAAATGCTGTATTTTCTTTATTTTCTATGAAAAGAAGTAACTCATTTTTTTTCCTTGCTATTCTATTTTTTATAATCAAAATATTTTCTGTTACTATTTGTTTAGATCTTTTTTCTTTTTCTATTTTTTCTTTATTTTCTAATGTTAATTTATAAATAAATTTTAAATTAATATTAACTTTTTCAATATCAATTTCTTTATGTGCTTTCTTGACATTATTAAAAAGAATTTCTACTTGCTTTTTGTATTCTTCAAAAGAAAAAACTCTTTCCAATTGAAATTCTTCTTTGTTTTCAAAATAAAAATTTTTTAATGATTCAAAAATATTTGTCAAATTGTTGTCTATTTCGTTAGTAAATTTAACTACATAATTTAAAATTTTAAATAAATGAATTATATTTTCTTTATTTTCAATTAGTTTTTTGATATTTTCTTCTTTTTTATAGTTTAAATAATAATTTTGAGAAATAAAAACATTGTTGTTTGATATTTTTTTAATTAGTTTATCAATTTTTGCATGAATATATTTTATTTTGTCTTCATTGTTTTTAACAAATGTATTAGCTTTATGAAGATCTTGAGTCATTTTATTATAGTATCCTAAAAAAAACTTATTATTCTCAAAAATATAGTTATATTTTTCTTTTAGTTCTTCTAATATTTGAACTCTATCTGTAAAATAACTGTTAAGTTTTAACTCTATAACTTCATAAGAATGATTTATAATATTTGCTTTTTCAATTCTGCTTAAAAATTTAGTTTCTTCTTCGTTTTTATCTTTATGTTTTTTAATTATTTCTTTTAATTCAACTTCTTTTTGTTTTTCTTCTTCGTTTTTTAAATGCTCATGCTTAAAATAAATTTTTATTTGATTTATTAAAATATCAATTTCGTTTTTTATAGAATTGTTTTTTTCATTTTTTTTAACTTGTTCTTTTTTATTTCTTTCTTTTTCTTTTCTTCTTTTTTGTAAAACAAAAATAAGGATAATTAATCCAGTTATCAATAATAAAACTAAAAATCCCAATAAAAAAAATAAAAAATACTTCATTTGCTATTAAATTATACAAAAATGATGTAAAATATTAAAGCAATAAACACAGCTAAATAATATATATTAATATTTTTTAAATTTGTTTTAAATTTGGAAGTAAACTTTGCTGGATGTCGAAACCATTAAATTTAAAAAAATAATATGGAATTATTTCTTAACGTTTTTTGCAGAAAGAGGAAAAATGTCAAGATATACTGGTCCAATTTTCAAAAAATCAAGAAGATTAGGATTTTCAATTTTAGAAACTGGTAAAGAATTTGCAAAAGGTAAAAAAAGAACTTACGCTCCTGGACAACACGGACAAAAGAAAGTTAAATTATCTGATTATGGATTACACTTACACGAAAAACAAAAGGTTCGTTTTATGTATGGTTTAAATGAAAGACAATTCAAAAACACTTTCTTTAAATCTTCAAAACGTAAAGGTGTTGCTGGAACAAACTTCTTACAAATGTTAGAAACAAGGTTAGATAATATTGTTTACAGAGCAGGATTTGCTACAACAAGAAGACAAGCAAGACAATTAGTAAATCATGGTCACTTTACTTTAAATGGAAAAAAAGCAGATATTCCTTCAATGCAAGTTTCAATTAATGATGTAGTTGAACTAAAAGAAAAATCAAGAAAAAACGTTCAAATTACTGCAGCACTTGAATTAAAACAAAAAGCAGAATGAATTGAATATAAAGATTTTAAAGCTACTTTAAAAAGATTACCAGAAAGAAGAGAATTAAGTCAAGAAATCAATGATGCTTTAATTGTTGAGTTCTACAACAAATAATAATTTCAACACAGGAATTCTCCTGTGTTTTTTTGTCAAAAACTTGCTTTTTTTTTTTTTTTTTGTAAAATCTAATTGGTATCTAATAATTAAATTAGATAGAAATTAGATTTAATTAGTTAAGTGGCAAAATTAGCTAATTATAGTATTCTTTTATATATTTAAAATTATTAGATACAACTAAATGCTCCTAGTATTTATATTTGAATTGGAAAATAAGCACAATCTGTATGTGAGAAAAACAGGAACATAATTATTTAGTTCCTGTTTTAATATTTCTTTTTTTCACTTTTTACTATTAATAGCACTATAATTAAAATATAAGGAATTAAAATGAAAAAAGATAAAAATCACATTGACACAATGAAACCGTTTTTTCCGGAAGAATCAATAACATTTGATAGATTAGAAGATGATTTTCACAAACATCCAGTCATTATTTTTTATAACGAATGGGAAGAAATATATTATTACTTAAAATGTCGCAGTTCTATAAAACATAAAAATTTCAGACACGAACTTAATGGTGAATATCTAATTAAAAAGGCAAATAATGGATTATTAAATCACGATAGTTTTATAGATACTGCTCAAATTTATAAAATTTTTGAAAAAGATTTATTTAAAGTTTTTGATAAAAATAATTTACTTTATTTAGATACCAAATTTCTAGATTTAGATGATATTAAAAACATTTATTTTATGCTTTGAGATAATCTCAAACAAAATCCACCATATGTTTCTTTAAGTGAAATTTCTATAAAAAATGACCAAATTTATTCTAAAACACTTTATTGCCATAAAGATTTTTTAACTAGAGATTTTAATCACTTTAAAAATTCAAATAACAGTGAAGAGTCAATTTTAGAAAAGGAAAAATTGGTTTTAGATATCTTAAACAACAGAAACACATTAAAACAAACTTTATTAGAAATCAAAAATATTTATTTAGGTACAAATAGCGAATATAAAGAATTAATGGAAGAAATTGATTATTTTGAACAACACAAAAGTTCTATAATTAATAATCATAAGTCTTTCATTGAAACTAATAATTTTAATTGCCACCATTATTGTGCATCGCAACTAAAACAGATTTTTCTTGGTTTAGAATCAAAAATAGATGTATCTAAATATGCAACAAATAATTTTAATTGTTTTCAAATGGAACAAATTCGTTTAGGTTTAGAAAAAAATTTAGATGTTTCTCTATATGCTAAACCA
Organism: Mycoplasma sp. 5370; assembly: GCF_054343435.1. Lineage (NCBI taxonomy): Bacteria > Bacillati > Mycoplasmatota > Mollicutes > Mycoplasmatales > Mycoplasmataceae > Mycoplasma > Mycoplasma sp. 5370. The sequence goes on along the minus strand of NZ_JBTGVF010000024.1, from coordinate 3,213 downwards.
ATTTATGATAATTGACAAATGAAAGAAATAAGAGAAGGATTATTATCTAATATAGATGTTCTAAAATATACTGATCCAAATATTTCATCTGAAGAAATGAAAAATATTCGCTTAATATTGCAAAAAAATAAAAATCAACATTAGTTGATTTTTTGTTTAGTGTTTTTGCTTAAAAATTTTACAAATTCATTATAACGTAAAAAAGTATTATTTATTTTTAAGGTTTGCATTTGCTCTGGATTAAATAATTTTCTTGGAACTTCAAAAGCGATGTAACTAAAAGATGGTTCTACATAATTTGCTGTTTCATCTGTTGGTTCGCTTTCATTATTTTCTTTTAATTTAGCATTTAATTCTAGATTGGTAGAATAAAAATTTAAAGCATTATTTTCTTTTTGAATAATTGAATATAAAGAAAAATCCTTTTGTTTTGAATTTAAATCATTGTAATTATAATCATTAGATTTAAATAATGATTTAAATAAAGTATCTAACGATTTTGTATGAACAAAGTTATTTAATACATAAAAATTTTCTTTTAAATTTATTTTGCTTAAATAAAAAGCTACTTTTTGATAATTAAGCAAATTATTCATATGTTCTATTTCTTTAACATTATGATTTTTTTCATAATTTATAACATAGTAAAATAAAGTTTGTTTAAGATTATCTATATCTTTTTCATCTTTTATTAGATAAAAATCCTTAAGTTTTGTTTCATTTGAACTAACACTTGAATTACTTAAAAAGGTAAAAGTTTCATTAGATTTAACAATTTCTTTATCACCTAAATTATTAAACTCAATTTTATAATTTTCATATTGATTTTTTTCTTTGTCTTTTTCTGTTGTTGCACAAGAAACCATTGAAGTAGCAAAAATAGGAATGCTAACTAGTGAAGAAACTGAAAATAATAATTTATTTTTTAGCATAAAATTTCACCTGCAAAAATAGTGTCTATAATTAATAAATTGAAATATTTTTTCTTCATTTTTTCCGTCCTTTATTTTTGTATTTACATAATAATTATATAATAATAATAATAATCAAATATATTCATAAAATAATTTAAATTTATTCAAATAAATTCAATAAATACTTTTATAAAATTAAAAAAAGGAATAAAAAAAGCAGCAACTCCCTATTTTCCCATTTCTGGTATCTTCGGCGTAAAAGGTCTTAACTACTGAGTTCGGAATGGTATCAGGTGATCCCCTTTGCTATGGTCGCTTGTATATATATTACCATAAATTGTAAATTTGTCAAGATTTTTTTTAATTTTTTGTATAAATTTACAAAATTTAAAAATTAATTATAAAAAATTTTTTTTATTGTAAAATTTAAACAATTAATTAAATTTCTTTTTTTATTTTAACTTAAATTAATATATTAGGAGACATATGAAACCAACAAAATTATTTGCATTAGGTGGAATGCAAGAAATAGGTAAATCTACCCTTATAATAGAGCACGAAAATGACATAGTAATAATTGATGCAGGTATTAAATTTGCCGATACCTTTGCTACTGGAATTAAAGGAATAATTCCCGATTACTCTTATTTAAAAGAAAATCAGCACAAAATTAGAGGTTTATTTATAACTCACGGACACGAAGATCACATTGGTGGTGTTACTTATCTACTACAAGAAGTTCATATTCCTAAAATTTTTGCACCCAGAATTGCTATCCAATATTTAAAAGCTAAATTTGAAGATAGAGGAATTAGGAAAAAAGTAGAATATGTAGAAATTGAAAGAGATGCTGTTCATACTTTCAATACACTAGAAGTAGATTTTTGAACTGCTCAACATTCAATTCCCGATGCTTTTGGAATAAGAGTTAAATCTCCAAATGGTTCCATTATGTGTACTGGAGACTTTAGATTTGACTATACACCTATTGGAAATCTAACTGATTTTAGCAAACTAGAACAAATAGGTAACGAAGATTTAAGTGTGCTTCTTTCCGACTCTACAAATGCAATGAGACCTTTTCATTCACCAAGTGAAAAAGATATCTTAAAAGATATAGAAGCTCATATGTTAGATGCTAAAAAGAAAATAATAATTACTGCTTTTGCTTCTAATTTAACCAGAGTTAAAGTTATTATTGAACTTGCTGCTAAACTTGGTAAAAAAGTTGTAACTTTTGGAAGATCAATGGTAAATGGAGTCCAAATAGGAAGAAAAATGGGATATATTGATGCTCCTAATGATGTTTTTATTGATAAGAAAAACATTTCAAAATACCAAGATAACGAACTTGTTATTTTAACCACAGGTTCACAAGGCGAACAAATGGCAGCTTTAACTAGAATGTCACTAGGAAAACATCCTCAAATAACCCTAAAACACGGGGATATGATCATTTTTTCTTCTTCACCTATCCCTGGAAACAGAATCAAAATTGAATTATTAGTTAATAAACTATATAAAACAGGTGCTATTATTAAAGAAAATGGAGTTGATGGTTATCTCCATACTTCAGGTCATGCTTATAAAGAAGAACACGAAAAAATCTTCAGATTAACCAAACCAACATACTTTGTTCCTTACCATGGAGAATTTAGGATGTCAGTAGTTCATGGACAAACTGCCATTGAAAACGGAGTAAATCCTAATAATGTAATAATTCCAAGAATAGGTGAAATATTACATTTAATAAACAAAAAACTCGTAACTACAAAGGAATTTATTAATCCAGGACCAATTTTTATTGATGGAGATGTGGTTTCCAAAGTTAATGTTTCTTTAATGAAAGAAAGAGTTGCTTTAGGTGAAAATGGTTTTGTTTATATCGCTATTGCAATAGATAGAAATAAAAACATTATAGTAGGAAAACCAAGAGTAGTTTCTAGAGGTTGCTTCTATGTTAAGACATCAACCGATTTTGTTGAAGAAATCAAGAGATTAGTTCATGGAGCTGTTTTATTTACAATCAAAAATAAAGAAGATTGAACAGTTCCTGAATTAAGACAGTTAATAAAAGATCGTTTAATTCCTTTCTTTTATAAAGAAAAAAGAAGAAATCCTATAATTATTTCTTCCTTCTTATTTACAGATGATAAGAAAAATCCTTTAGAAGGATTTGAAAGACAAAAAGAAACAGAAGAAGACAATGAATTTGCTGATGAAGACGACTTAGACGAATAGAAACCCGTCTTTCCCAGTTGACGGGATTTTTTTCTTTTTTTTCACATATTTAATACTA